>JADJGC010000003.1:300000-488033 GCA_016708315.1 bacterium | reverse complement strand
GTCACGGCTCGTTGCAGCAGGATTCATTTTGCTGTTGGCGCAGTTGTCATTGGGGGGCTGCTCTGCGCCTACCTAAATTATCAGGGGCGGCTGCAGGACTCCGGGAGAACGCCCTTAAACGGCGTACAGGCCACAACGTTTCGCATCTACGATTCTGAAACGGACGGTGCTTCAACTGTGGTCGAAACTCCAAGATGTCACTGTCGTGGATGGCCTGTTTTCTGCACTGTTAGGTGTGGTCGACGCCCTTTCCGGTAAACCTCTTCAACGGCGACCAGCGTTGGCTGGGGGCCCGCATTGGCTCCGGTTCCGAGCTTTCCCCGCGCCGGCGCATCGTTACCGCGGCATTTGCTTACCACTCTTTGCAGGCTGATTCAGCCGGCACAGCGGTGACCGTGGCACCCAACGGTGTCACTTCGACGAGCTTGGTCGATGGAGCAGTCAACTCACAGAAGATTCAAGACTTGACGATTGCGGCCGCCGATATTGCCGGATCGACCATCACCGGCGAGAAGATCGCCGCGAATGCCATCATTTCGAGCAGGGTCTTGGACGGATCGTTGCTCGGGGTTGACATTGCCGCCTCGCAGATCACCACCAGTCACGTCGTCAACGGCTCACTGCTAGGCGCAGATTTCGTCGCAGGCTCGATCACGGGAACGCAGATTGCCGACGGTTCGCTCTCGGCCGCCGACGTTGTACCGAACAGCCTGACTGGCGACGAGATTGAAGACATGTCGATCCACACTACCGATCTCAGTGACGGTTTGATAACCTCACTGCAAATAGCCGACGGCACGATTAACAGTAACGACTTGGGAGCAAATTCGGTCGGCGCCTCCGAGATTCAGGCAAATGCTGTGAGCGCCGACGAGACCCTTGATGAGCCGGGCGTGGCTCAAGCTCTCAATGGTGCGGTCGCGGGAATCGATCTTGTCGATACCAGCCCAGTTAATTTGCTTACGCGTTCGATCAATTGCCCTGCCGGCGGCTACGTTTTGGCCATTGCTTCGTGCAGCGTTTTCCTCGATTGGGGTAACAGCCGTCGGCCTTTGTTGGCTGTATCAGACGTGTCGGAGTCTTTGCCCTCCGATGTCACGGTCGTCATCTCCAAAGGAGCGCTATCAGAATTCTCAGGGGAGATTCCCGTTTCGACTCAGCGCATCTTCGCTGTTACTTCGGGAAGCAACACTTTCTACCTCGTGGGGCGGTTGAGCGACAACTGGCCTGGCGAAGTGAACGTCAGCGAAATGATGTTGAGCCTGATCTATCTTCCGAGCGCGTATGGCACAGTAAGTGGCGGAATCCCGCCTTCTCGCACAGACCAGCAAACCGGAAATGAACCAACCCAGCCTGGTGAAGGAGACACAAAAGACTAGAGTCGTACTCGGCGCCCCGTCAGAAGCGAAGCGTAGATACATGTTAGTCAGAAAATTCCTACCGAGCGACGCGGAAGCGTTAAGTCAGATTTTCATTCAGAACCTGCGGCAAGTCAATATCCGTGACTATCCCAGTGAGGCGATCGAAGCCTTGGTGAGGTTGTATACTCCGGAGCAGATAATCGAACGAGCAGGCAAGTGGATTACCCTTGTCTGTACCGATGGGCAAGATGTTGTCGGGACGGCATCGCTTGACAATGATCGCGTGCGGGAAGTCTTCGTCGCTGTGTCTCAACATCGGACAGGGGATTGGCAAGCAACCAATGCATGCCATCGAGATGATGGCCAAAGAGCAGCATCTCGAAAGCTGTACTTACTGGCGGGAATATCCGCCGAAGACTTCTACAAGAAATTGGGCTATGTCGTAATCAAGCGCTTCGATAACGATCTCAATGGAATCCCCTTGCGAGTCATCCGAATGGAGAAAGACATATAGGCATATCTGTGCTTGTGCGTCGAGCGTTCGCGCTTCGTGCGCGGCAGACGTCCTCGGTTGCCCGTCTGTACTGACTGTCGCATAGGTTACACTTTAGACCGTGCGCATAGGTAACACTTTTTTTGTTAAGTGTTGACGTTTTTTGACACTCAGGGCGAGCGCGCGGGCCCGCAATCTTGTCATAGTTCTTCTTGGTTGGGGTTTGGTGCGACAGTCCAGTTCAGCCAGTGGTATCGTCATAAAGTGGACATCATAGCAGTCGTGATCTTGTTGAACGAGCTTTTTCAGCATCCCTAACACGGGACAACAAAGGACACCAAGGGACAAACGGCAAAGACTTGCGTTATTCATTTTGTTCGGTGTTGTCCCGCTTTGTCCCGTGTTGCGGCCTGTTCTGTTAGACAGGTGTTAGAAGCCGCTTATGTCAAACGTGGATTGCCGTGGTGCTCATCAAGACACTTGACCAAATTCATAGAGAAGTCACCTCCAACGGCTTTGTGCCAATGGCTTCCATGTCATCTGTACAAATTGCCTCTTAGTTCCGGTCCTGTTGAGTGTACAGATTCAGCTGGCGGTGAACAATCAGCACTTTGGGGGCTCCTCTTCGTGAGCAGATTTGGCAGATGGTGAACGCTACCGGTAGGCCGTGATCTTGTCTACGATCAGATTGAAGGGTCCGGCTGATTTATCCGCGATCAAGAATCCTACCTGCCTTATTCTAGCGGCCACCAGAGGTTTCTCATTCTCTAGGATTCTGCCACGGTAAGTGGGAACAAAGGATGCAAAGGGAAGATCTATTTCTACCCAGATATCGTCGGTGGTTTGAAAGTCACGCTTGAACGCGACCGCATCGAAGTAGTCATCTACGTGAATCCGAAATTGGTAAACCCTCCCATCACCCTTCACTCGAATTCTTATGCCTTGGTAACCGCCAAGGACGCAATCTTTCGGCCGTGTGCGAATGGAAGCAAAACCTCCGTTGTTTTCAAGAGACAGTGAACCAGAGAACAGCAGGCAGCTGTCTTCGGTAAGCGACACCAGTCCTGTCGATACTCCACCCATTACATTGTCATTGGCCGCCACCCATCGATTGGATTCTGTACTATCTCCGAAATCAAAAAGTTGCATTGTCGAATCGCCTTGAGTTAACATCCGCTTTTCCCCGGCAAGAGTGTCAGAATTATGCGTCGCGATGCTGAATATTGCGCTACTCATCAATATCATCGATATCTTCATTATATTCATCAAACGCAACCTACCAGGTTTGGTTCCATGTCCAATACAAGCAATATCTCGTTGATCTTCTCTGAGAAACGCTCTCGATATTTGCAGATATCGCATGAGAACGCATGGTGGGGTGAGCGAACCCCGACTCGCGCTGGGGGACATAGAGTTAACTGGAGCTGTGACCAAATTGTGACAGTTTTTAGGCCTTAAGATCGCAATTGTGGATTCCTCAAGTCTTTGGCGGCCCCGACTTCACTCTCTCCAAACTTCTGTGTGCTTCCGATTGCCGATCCGGCTACACTATGCGATGATCGACGGAAGTAGATGGAAATCAATTGTTTTGAAGTGATTACTGACTTAAGTGTTCACGACAAATCAAAGTTGCATCTTTGGAAGTCAGAATCTCGCCCGTAAGGCCGCAGCGATATTTTTGAGCGTCAGATTTAAAGAAGTGACACGTATGACACACGCCGAAACTCCGATGGCCGCCGACAGCCTGCATAGCGCGAAGAAGTGCCTCAAGATCAGTCTGTAAGCCAGGCGGAAGGTTTTTCTGAGCCTCTTTGTAAAGCCCAGATGGCATCAACCTTGACAAGATGCGCTTTCCTGCGCGCGTGAGTTGAAGGTGAACTTTTCTGCCATCATGAGTATCACGCTTACGAACTATGAGTTTTCGATCCTCAAGGACGATCACCGTTTGTGATGTGGTGCCTTTGGTCAGGGCAAAATAGTCAGTGACCGACATAGGAGTATCACTGTATCGGTTAGCGCGGCTGAGATAGTGCAAGACCTGTAGATGCACCGGTTGAAGCCCCAACTCCCCTCCCAGGCGACGTTCTTCCGCCCGAAGGAGATTGGCAATTCGTTCCAAGAGAGTAAAGGCATGGCCGTTTCTCATATTTGTAATATATCGACTCGATACTATCTTGACAAGGAACTTATTACTTCTTATACTGTTTCTGTAGTATCGAGTCGATACTATATAGACCTTTAACAGAAGGAGAAACAGTGAAGAAAGCGACATTTTACCACGCTGGTTGCCCAGTCTGCCTCTCAGCGGAACAACAATTTGTTGGAGGACTCGACAAGAATATGTATGAAGTCGAGGTTGTCCATCTGGGTACCGCCAAGGCGCGAATTGCGGAAGCTGAAGCGCTGGGAGTAAAGTCCGTTCCCGCACTGGTGGTGGATGGCAGTCCATTTCACATAAATTTTGGCGCAGGCATCGACGAACTCAAATAGCCGCCACTTCTCCATGGCATTTCTAAGAGCGGGAGGTCTACTCCGCTTCCCGCTCTTAGATTGGTCAGGCATGCATGTTCAGACGAGCCCCTTGATTGGCGTGAACGATGATTAGGTCAATAATCACGCTTGATCCAATTCACCCAGCTTACTTTTTTGGGGTCATATATTGGTATGCTGCACGTGGACTGATCGACTTGACTGCATAGCAAAAATAGAGTTCTGGGAGAGCGAGAAAACTCCAATCGAATCTTGTCGGCCTGATTAATTGTCTGACAATGGAATAAATTAGGCGGCCCCGACCTCACTCTCCTCAGACTTCTGTGAGCTTTGAATTCTCGATCCGGTTACACGACACCCAAATCAGCGGAAGTCGATGGTGAACAATCGAATATAGGCGACTAACAAGTCTCATTTCGCCTGCCTTGATGCCCTGATGTACTCCTCCAGTGATTCAACATAGCTTGCATATGCTTGTCGGCCCACGACCGTCAGCGTGAAGCGCGTCTTCGGCTTCTTATCCTCAAACTTCTTCGTTGCACGAACGTATTTGGCTCCCTCCAGTTTGAGAAGATGAGTGCTTAAGTTTCCATCAGTAGCATCAATCGAATCGCGTAGAAAGACGAAATCCGCCTCCCGAACACTGGCCAGAATGGTCATGATCGATAATCGTAGGGCCGAGTGGATAAGGGGATCCAGCGGTTGAAGGGGTTTCATCTGTGAAATACGTTATTCCGTTCGCATGGAGCGAACACTTCGCCGAAGAAGATATCCTGGAAGGATGTAACCCGGAATGATAGCGGCAGCCATGATGAGCGAGTGAAAATTATCGGGGACAAGCATCATAATCATGGCCGCGCTCCACCACAGCAATGCACCTATCTTGAACGACAAGAGCCCCATAATATGGCCAGAAGAATAGACCGCAATGCCGACCAGTATTGATATCAAAACATGAATCGCCTGAGGTGGAAAATACTGGAAGATGGGGTTTCCAAGAGTGATTACTGCAGCCCATATTCCGGTGGCCTGCCAGACGCCGTCGTAACTATGTTCCGCATGGGTCCGAATACGACTGCGCTTCCGATCGCGACCTAGGCGAATTGCACTGATGATCGCACCCAGTGGCATAAGGGTCGCCCACGGAAACCAGACCACTTGTTCAGGATCGTTTGCCCGAATACAAAAACTATTAGACAGGCAACAAACACAAACGAACCCCACAGGAAATAGCAAAAGCTACGATCAACTACGGTGGACTTGGTTTGCGCGATCATTTCATTTGCTGCAGCCATGCTCTGAACGCTAATGCTACACGATGACAAAAGTGAGGTCCACGCAGAATTATCTTGAAACCTTCGGACGTGGTCGCGTATAAATGATAGTAATTGATTACTTACTTTTGGAGGTATATGATGAGCCTACGTGCCAAGCACCTTGCATCAGACGTCCGTCGCGCCGTCACTGTGGAGGCAGTGATTGAATTGGCAGCCGAGCAGAACCCGAGCGAAATTACGACCGCTGCAATAGCGGAGCGAATGAATGTGACCCAAGGTGCGCTGTTTCGGCACTTCGTAAACAAGGAAGCCGTTTGGACAGCAGTGATGGAGTGGGTAACTGGACAATTGCTTGTCAAAGTCGACCGGGCCGATAAGGGCATTGAGTCACCGTTGGCAGCGTTGGAGGCGGTGTTTTTGACGCACATTGACTTCATCGCGAAGCGCCCCGGAATACCGCGAATTCTCTTTTGTGAGCTTCAACGTAATGGCGACACGGCGGCCAAGCAACTGGTGCGGACTCTCATCAAACGTTACGGTGAACGGCTGCGCACAATAATCGAAAGAGGAAAATTGCAGGGAGAGATCGATCCAGAAGTCAATGCCGCGGCTGCCGCAGCAATGTTGATCGGAGCGATCCAAGGGCTGGTCATACAGTCTTTACTGGCAGGAGATGTGAGGCGCATTCGCAAGGACGCTCCCGCAGCGTTCGCCTTCTTTCGCCGCACCTTAAGGAGAGTGAAATGAAAGGATTGCGTATCAAGGGACGTACTTTGGCGCTCGTCGGGGTATTGGCGCCTTTGCTCGTGCTGTTCATCTATGTGGTTTTGAGTTCGGGACCGTTGGCTCCGATTCCCGTGACCGCGACTTTGGTCAGAGACAGTTCCATCACGCCCGCGCTATTTGGAATCGGTACGGTCGAGGCGCGGTATGCTTACAAGATCGGTCCCACAATCGCCGGGCGCGTCAAACGCGTTGACGTTCAAGTAGGCGAGAAAGTGCGGGCGGGCCAGGTGTTGGGTGAAATGGAGCCGGTGGATCTCGACGACCGCGTCGCCTCCCAGGAAGCTGCGCTTCGGCGGGCAGAAGCGGCCATTTTGGCGTTCGAGGCGCAGGTCCAAGAATTTTCGGCACGCAGGGCAAATGCCGCGACGCAGGCAAGGCGATATGAGCAGTTGTTTCACTCGGGCACCCTTAGCGAAGAAGAAATCGAAGGTAAGCGGCTGGAGTATCAGGTCGCCGAAGCAAACCATGCCCTCGCTCGCGCCAATCTGGATGCGGCACGTCAGGACTTGGAAAGGATCCGATCGGATCGCGACGGTCTCATCCGTCAGCGAGCCAACCTGAAGTTGATTGCTCCTGTGGATGGTCTGGTAGCATCACGCAATGCCGATCCCGGCACTACGATAATTGCCGGTCAGGCGGTGGTGGAGGTAATCGACCCGAACAGTCTATGGATCAACGTGCGCTTTGATCAACTTGGTTCCGCCGGGTTGCGCTCAGGACAACGGGCGCGCATCGTGCTGCGCTCGCAATCCCAGCGCGACATCGACGGGCGGGTGCTGCGGGTGGAGCCGCTGGCCGATGCCGTGACCGAGGAAGTTCTTTCCAAAGTTGTGTTCGATTCGGTGCCGGATCCCTTGCCACCCATCGGCGAGTTGACGGAAGTAACTGTGGCGCTGACTGCGCTTCCGACCGCGCCGACGGTGCCGAACGCCAGTCTGCAGAGAGTCGATGGACGATTGGGCGTGTGGCTGATTGAAGACGGTGATCTGCGATTTGCAGAAGTCCGATTGGGTGCGAGCGATCTCGAAGGTTGGGTGCAGATTCTTGAAGGGCTGAAGGCTGGTGAGCAGGTGGTGGTCTATAGCCAGCGAGCGCTGAGAGCCCAGAGCCGCATTAAGATCGTCGAGCAACTGCCGGGAGTGTCACAATGATCAGTCTGGCAGGGCGCGACATACTCCACTCGTGGGGCAAGTTTGTCTTCACCGGTGTCGGACTGGGACTGTTGATCGGCGTGACCTTAACCATGGCCGGGGTTTACCGAGGTATGGTCGACGACGCCAAGGCGCTCCTCGATAACAGTGGTGCGGACCTGTGGGTGGTGCAGAAGCACACGCTCGGACCATACGCTGAGTCGTCCAGTCTCTATGATGATCTCTATCGAGGCATCCTCGCTATGCCGGGCGTCTCCCGGGTCGCCAACGTCACCTATTTGACGACGCAAGTGCGCCGGGGGGAGCAGGATGTTCGCGCGATGATAGTCGGGGGTGTCTCCGGCGAGCCGGGGGAACCGGGACAATGCAGCTACCTCGTCGCAGGGCGTCAGATTACCCGAACGCACTATGAAGCCGTGGCCGATTTGGCAACCGGATTCAAGCTAGGTGAAGAGATACAGATTCGCCGCAACTATTATACTGTGGTCGGCCTGACGAGGCGAATGGTGTCCTCCAGCGGCGACCCGATGGTCTTCATCCCGCTGAAAGACGCGCAGGAAGCACAGTTTCTGAAAGACAACGACGCCATCGTTCAGCAACGCCGTCGTACTTCCGCCAGTGCGGCGATCAACCGCCCCGGGGTGCCAGGGCTGCTCGATGCGGTGATCGCTTCGCAAAACGCTAATCCCTACGTCAATGCCGTGCTGGTACAAATCAAGCCCGGATTCACCCCCGATGAGGTAGCCGCACCAATCCGCCGCTGGAAACAGTTGCAAATCTATACCCGCGCGCAGATGGAGACTATCCTGCTACAGAAGTTAATCGCCACCTCCGCGAAACAGATCGGCATGTTTCTCGTGATTCTGGCCATCGTCAGCGCGGCCATAGTGGCTTTCATTATTTACACCCTCACACTGGGGAAAATCCGCGAGATCGCGGTACTCAAACTGATCGGTCATGCAACAGGCGGTCGGTCTGGGCTTGATCGGATTCGTGGTGGGAAAAATCGCTGCCACAATCTGGGCGCCGATCTTTCCGAAGTATGTGCTGCTTGAATCCAAAGATGCAGCGTTCGGATTCTTCGCTGTGGTCGTGATCTGCGTGTTGGCAAGCGTACTGGCGATTCGCACGGCGCTCAAAGTTGACCCAGCGGAGGCGATCGGTGGTTGAGATGAACAAAACCGGAATACAAATCGAAGGACTGCGCAAACGCTACGGTGCAGGGGAAACCGCCGTCGATGCGCTCAAGGGGGTGGACATGAAGGTCAGCCCCGGCGAGGTCGTGGGACTAATCGGCCCTCGGGCTCAGGCAAGAGTACTCTGCTGAAATGCCTTGGTGCGGTGATCGAACCGACCGCCGGGCAAATGACCCTGGGTGAACAAGTGATCTACCAGGACGGTTGGAAGATTCCGGCTCTGCGCATCCTGCGCCGCGACAAGATCGGATTCGTGTTCCAGGCACCGTACCTGATTCCATTTCTCGACGTCACCGACAACGTTGCGTTATTGCCCATGCTGGCAGGACGTCCGAATGGCGAATCCCGCAGGTCGGCGCTTGACATACTGGAAGCGTTAGATGTCGTTCATCGCGCCAAAGCAATGCCGTCGCAGCTTTCCGGCGGAGAGCAGCAGCGCGTGTCGATCGCACGGGCATTGGTCAACCGTCCACCGGTAATTCTGGCCGACGAGCCCACCGCGCCACTCTGACAGTGAACGGGCACTGGCTGTGATTCGTATTCTCAATCAAATGGCGTCAATACGAAACTGCTATAATTGTCGTAACACATGACGAGAAGATCATCCCGACATTTAGGCGCGTCTACCACATTCGTGACGGTAAGACTGAAGAGGAACCCGGCGACGGACGATCATTCGACCGATGACACCCAACCCATCTAAGAGGAACGGGCATTGACTGTATATTGTTAATCCAATCCGGACTCGAAGAGTTGAAAGCTTAGAAACAGCTTGAGTGGTGGCAACAAGTATTCAACAGCGCTTCTTCAAGACCTGTTGGGTCCCCTCCCCGACGGTCATGAGTTCAAGCTACGTGCCTTCTGCCGAGCCAATGCTCTCGAAGGGAAACTTGGATCCGCCTTCTCCATGCAAATCTGCGAGAAGGGCAAGCTTCTAACAGACCGCTGACAGGTTCTGGAGACTTCTTCGCCGAAAGTGCGGTGTCTTGCCTATGGTCAATCCGCGATGTGAAATTGCCTCATCGACCAGTCCTGCTCTTCCCGGGATCAGTTCCAGTGCGGACTTTTCGAGTCGCACCAATCATTAGGCTCGGCGGCTGCGTCACTTCCGCCATCTGGCAGCGACAAAGCAAATCGTACATGGGGCGATTGCCAAGTGTGCGACGAATTGAGTCACGGAATCTACGGTCCATTTTTCAGTTAGGTGTCCAAAAAGTGTCCATGACGCAGCCAAAATCGTACAAAATAGCATGAAGTGATATGTGCAATAGCGCGCGCTAAGCAACTGCGGATAAATGACTTGCATTGTGCGGCAAGAAGTTGCGATTTTGTGGAAATAGGATTTTAAGTCCCTTGCGTCTACCAATTTCGCCACTCCGGCAAACGTTGGACGATAACGATTTACAAGATTAGTTGCAATACTGATGTGTCTATTTTTCTCAGTAATCTTGGCTAACTTTAGAATGTGATTGCTCACTGAGCGTACTTATCGCATACTGCACATATGTGCAGTATGCGATACAAGAATAGTATTACTAGTGGCCCTACTGAGAGCGATAGAACCATTGTTGGTAAATCTGTCACGGGATTGACGGCGCTTAAATGCAGATATCCTGAGATGTTTCGTGAGGCTCGGTTAACAAAACAAGCCTATCTCAAAACTGGCGACGTCCAGTTCGATGGTATGTTCCCCGGAGGAGGATTACCCTCAGGGCTTTTAGTCGAGTTAACCGGTGCCGCTTCAAGCGGCAAAACAGCGGTGCTCTTTCATCTTCTTGCTGGCTATCAGTACCAATATCCACTTGCCTATATCGATTCCAGTTCAACCTTCTTTCCGTTATCAGCCATAACTGCTGGTATCAAGGTCGAGCAGTTATTAGTAGTTACGACTGATTCGAGTTGTGAATCTGTTCGAATTGCCGAAAATCTCTTCCGTCTTACACCAACGCGAGTAATTGCTTGTGATGTCACAGGCAGAAACGACAAGCTGAAAATGGAACAGATGCACCGCCTGCGAATCATAACAACACGTTACCAAGGAATGGTGATCTTTCTTACTGATTCACGCTATCAGTTATTCCCTCCAAGCCTGATATCGTTGCAATTAACTGTTACACGCTGTACCCGAAACAGTGCAACAATGACAGTTACCAGAAGCAAAATTAGCCCCGAAGGCAAGAACATAGAAATGACTTTGGTATGACGAATCGTATCGCCTGCGTTACCATCGCTGATTTCCCCTTGTGTGTGTTGCTTAACGACATAGCTCCAAGGTCACTATACCCGTATGCCGTTGCAGAAACTGATAACCCGCAAGCTCTTATAGTAGCGGTAAATCAAGTTGCAAGCCGTGATGTGCAAACTGGAATGACTGTCGCACAGGCACGCAGCCGTTGTGCCCAACTGAGAATGCTTACTCAGGATCACAAACATGAGCAGATTGAATCAGATAAAATTCGAGAATTGCTATACCGGGTAGGACCGAATGTGGAAACAAACGCACCGGGAGAATACTATCTTGAACTTCGCGGTCTTACTCTTCTTCACGGGAGCGAGGATGATGTATGCAAAAGTATTCTTCGCTTGTTTTCACCATCGACATATGCAGTTCAGATTGGAGTTGGATGCAATAAACAGGTGGCACGCATAGCATCGCTCTTAGCTCATCCCTATGATACATTGAATGTCCCCAACTGTTGTGAGCGAGATTTCCTATCACCACTGCCTATTGCAGCACTAGGAGTCGCAACAGAAACGAATATGCAGCTCTACTCGCTTGGACTCAAGACGATTGGTGATGTTGCACAACTGCCATTGCAGGAGATCACAAGACGTTTCGGCGATGACATGCGGTGCTTGGCTGAATGCCTACAAAGCAACAGGGCGCAACCTATTTTGCCGGACGATTTCCCCGATGAACGCTTTGCAGAAATACGATTTGACGATCCGCTGAATAATCTCGAACAGCTTGAAGATAATGTTGTCTGTCTCTTGCGCTCAATGCTGGAGAAGCTTCATACTGCAGGAGAAGGATGCAAAGAAATCTCCATACTACTCGAAGGTTCGTACTGCGATCCAAAGCAGATAAATGTTAAGCTGAGCAAGTTGACTTGTTCGTTACCCGCATGGAAACGACAAGTACAATATACTCTTCACGGCATGCAGTTCACCATTGGCATCACCACAATTCGTGTAACAT
Source organism: bacterium (assembly GCA_016708315.1). Lineage (NCBI taxonomy): Bacteria > bacterium. The sequence continues at coordinate 476,080 of JADJGC010000003.1, read as the reverse complement.
TGATTTCAGTTTCCTCGCTGCACTCAAGCCAGATGTCCTTGTTTTCAGCTTCGCAATCGAACGATGATTCCCCACCATCCTGCAATGATGAGCTGGAGAAACTGTCATTGAAACGCATCTCCGTAGTGGAGAAAGTGCTTCCAGAAGATAGTGTGATGCTTAACACAATGGACTTCATAGAATCGCAGAAAACGAAACACTCGGCATGCACACCACTTTGCTACTACACTGGCAGATCAATTTCGGGACTCAGACTTTATAGAACACTTCAAGTCATTAAAGTTACTACAAACAGGGAAAATCTGTATGGGATCATTAGTTCTTCAGGTGTCGAACGTGTGATACGACAGTGTTCACCTTGCTATGTGTCAGGCGGTTGGTGGGAGCGTGAATTCCAAAGGTCATACTATGCAGTCGAGACTGATCGTGGAATGTGCTATTTACTTTTTCGCGATGAGATACAATCTAAATGGTACCTTCAGGGATTTTTTGACTAATCCTTGCTTGCAACTAAATGGACTACGTTGAGCTGCATTGCAAATCAAACTTCTCCTTTCTTGAAGGAGCGAATCATCCGGAAGAGCTTGCAAATCAGGCAGCGACTCTCGGTTACCGGTCACTGGCACTAACCGATACTAACGGCATTTACGGAGCAGTCCGCTTTGCCGAAGCTACAAAGTTAAGCGGAATACATCCCATTTTCGGCAGTGAAGTGATTCTGGAAAACAACAAACGGCTGGTACTGCTCGCAGAGAACCGAACTGGTTACAGCAACCTCAGTCTTTTACTGGCTAATTCACTGCAAAGTTACCCAAAGGGCGAAGCACGTGTAGCAATTAATCATATCATGCGCTACTCAGAGGGCTTGATAGCATTGTCGGGAACGACGTTATATGAAAGTATTCTTTCGGATGACCATGTGACAACAGAGTTGACGATAAATCAACTATGCGAAACATTCGGCAACGATAACTTCTTCCTCGAACTTTACCATCATCAGTTACCACAGCATGAAAAGTACTGTAAGGGTATAATTTCACACGCTGACAAGCATAATGTCGGACTCGTAGCCACAAACGATGTGTACTACAGAACTCCCGATGACCGTCGAGTTCAGGATGTGCTTACTTGTATCAAAAACGGCGTGTCACTTGACAAGGCAAATGGTCTGCTTTACCCCAACAACGAACGATATCTGAAACCGGGGTCGCTAATGATTTCGAAATTTGCCGGCACACCCACCGCAATTGCAAACACTTCCGAGATCGCCGAACGCTGTCAGTTTGCACTTAAAGATCTTTCGACTGTTTTGCCTGATTTCCCGGTTCCAAATGGTGAGACTTCAAGTTCTTATCTACGCAGATTGGTATACGACGGCGCCATCCGCCGCTGCGGCGAACTGTCCGAAGTTGTTCGAAAACAGCTTGACCACGAACTCACGATTATTGACCACTTGAATCTGTCCGGCTATTTCCTCATTGTTTGGGATATCTGCCGATTTTGTCGCGAACGCGGAATTCTATGCCAGGGTCGTGGGTCAGCAGCCAATTCTGCCGTTTGCTATAGTCTTGAAATCACTGCAGTTGATCCGATAAAGCTCGAGTTGTTGTTTGAACGATTTCTCTCGGAAGAACGAAGAGAACCGCCAGATATTGATATTGATATCGCTTCCGATCGCCGTGAAGAAGCAATTCAATACGTGTATGCGAAGTACGGGCGTGATCATGCTGCAATGGTGTGCAACGTCATTTGCTATCGGCGACGTTCGGCAGTTCGCTAAGTAGCAAAAACTCTTGGACTCTCTGCGAGTGATATTGACAAACTTGCCAAGTGCCTTGATCATTTCACAAACGACCTGAAGGAAACTGAGGTACGTTTTGCCGAACAAGGCATCGATCTTGCCAACAAGCGAATACGATTACTCATAGAACTTTCGCGAAGGTTGCAGGGCTTCCCTCGTCATCTTGGAATTCACTGCGGCGGTATGATCGTCACCAAGACTCCATTAGCCGAGATTGTGCCAGTCGAAAATGCAGCAATGCCCAATCGTACCGTCATCCAGTGGGACAAAGACGATTCTGCTGACATGGGTTTGGTAAAGATCGATTTGTTGGGGCTGGGAATGTTGACACTGATTGATCTTGCGCTTAAGCTTATTCTCCAACACCGCGGCGAGACAATTGACATCAGCAAGATTTCTTACTCTGACAGCAAGGTTTATGATCTGTTATGCAGTGCCGACACACTCGGCGTTTTTCAAGTAGAATCGCGGGCACAGATGAATACCTTGCCGCGAATGCGGCCGCGCTGTTTCTACGATCTTGTGGTTGAAGTTGCGATTATACGCCCCGGACCGATTCAAGGGAAAATGGTACACCCATATTTGCGTAGACGCAACGGCGAAGAGCCGGTGAGCTACTTGCACCCTTCGTTAGAACCTGCACTTAAGCGCACACTGGGAATCCCACTGTTTCAGGAGCAAGGCATTCGCGTGGCGATGACTGCCGCGGGCTTTTCACCGGCACAGGCAGATAGTCTGCGAAGGTCAATTGGGCATCGTCAATCAAAAGAACGGATAGCCGCACTTAAGGAGTCACTAATAGTAGGCATGGGCAGAAACGGTATCGATGCGAGTACTGCAGAGCAGATATATAATCAATTGGCGGCATTCGCGGATTTTGGTTTTGCTGAATCCCATGCAGCTTCATTTGCGTTGCTTGTTTACGTTTCCGCCTGGCTCAAGGTGTATTATCCGCTTGAATTCTACTGTGCCTTACTAAACGCTCAACCGATGGGATTCTACACCACGGCGAGCATTGTCTATGAGGCTATGCGAAAGGGTGTAGAGATAAAGAATGTCTGCATAGTTAACAGTGACAAGGATTGTACCATCGAGGGCAACGCCATTCGCCTTGGCCTAAGCCATGTGCTTAGTCTCGGATCAGTAGCTGCTGAACGTGTGCTGGCAGAGCGCCTAAATTCGCCGTTTAGCACTCTTAAGGATTTCATATTGCGAACAGCGTTGTCCAAACATCAGTTTGAACAACTTGCACAGGTTGGTGCTTTCGATTGTTTTGGAGTATCACGACGCGAGGCTCTTTGGCAAGTTCTCTCGTTGGTCCGGCAATCTGGTTACGAACTGGAATTGGTGTCAGCCTCTGCTGGTTCTGAGTTACTTCCCTCAATGCGTCCCATTGATATTGTGCAATCCGACATATTCGGGCTTTCGTTGTCAACCGGACCACACCCAATGGCATTGGTGCGTGATGTACTACGAAAGGAACATGTCATGTCATCTCAGGATCTGCGTGATGCTCCCGATCGCCGTTCCGTTTGCGCCTGCGGTATGGTAGTAATCAGACAACGACCGCTGACGGCAAAGGGATTCGTGTTTATAACTCTTGAGGATGAAACCGGGTTCGCTAACATTGTAGTCAAACCTGATCTCGCCAAACGATTCCGCAGAGATGTCATCTACTCGAATGTGTTGTATGTCTGGGGGAAGATTGAACGGAAAGACGGAGTGGTCAATGTCGTTGGCGAGCGCTTTCGATCAGTAGCAATTGACGGCGACAGTATCAAACTGAAATCGCGCGACTTTCACTAATAATGAACAGGCTCAATGCACTCACTCGAATCGTTGCGCGGTGAATTGACGAACTTCGACACCTCATATACTCCCAAATCGTCATTCTGATATGGCTGAATTAGTTCTGCCGCTGCTGAATCATCCCCTTCCAGCCATAGTTGTTCTGATTCTCGCGCAAGTATAACCGGCATACGATTGTGAACCTGGGCAGCTAATGGACTTGGCTCGGTGGTAATTATTGTAAACGTCACCAATTTTTTTCCATCAAATCTTTCCCACGAATCCCACAACCCTGCAAATGAAAACGGCTCGCCGTTATTAACTGTGAAATACATCGGTGCCTTGATCTTCTTGGTCGGACGAGATTCGGGCAGCTCCTTCCACTCGTAGTACCCGGTTGCCGGCACCAAACACCTACGGCGTTTGAACGACGCGCGAAAACTCGGCTTCTCCCTCACTGTTTCACCGCGAGCGTTAATGAGTCGATTTCCGATCGTTTCATCCTTTGACCATGAAGGTACCAACCCCCAGCGCATTAACTGAAGGACACGCTTGCCTTCATCGATTGCGACGATTGGGCTTTCCTGCATTGGAGCAATGTTGTAACGCGGTCGAAAAGTAAAGTCAACGTCTATGAAGCCGTACTGCAGAAGCAACCGCTCGTGCTCGAGTGCCAATGTAAAACGTCCACACATACCGCCTACAATATGCAATCTGACTGGATAAGATGCAAGAGCAAGATGCGATTCGGTGTCTACTCATGGACTAGCGGTTTTCTGGTGCAATCATCTTGATTTGTGCTGCAAAACTTGAGTGTGCCCCGATGTCAACTTGCCTGTGCTTTGTCACTGTGCTTGCAGGATCCTTGCCAAGGAAATTGTCTCCCTTCCAGTTTTTGGAAGGTCTAATCGGGCGAGGTTGAAATCCGCCTCCGCAATTCGGACAGACGTTGCCCAAAACATCATCTGCGCAGCTTGCACAAAACGTGCACTCATAACTGCAAATGCGGGCTTCAAGCGAATCAGGTGGCAAGGATCTGTTGCAGTTCTCGCAGGTTGGTCTTAGCTCCAACATTTTGTCTCCTTTTATTGATCAGGCCACTTTTTTGAGGTTTTTGCTGTTCTGGAATCAAAGATTCTGTGCACACGCCCTGTTACAATTGGGAGTTTATGTGAATTCTCCCCGCTTCAAACTGCGGAATGATTGTCTCTGCCGTTAGAGAAGTATCCGAGAAACCGAAAGGCAAAGTAGGATTTACCAGAAGGTCGATTGAGACATTGGTGTCCGGAGCATTGCCGAAGACCCAAAAATGCAAGGTAGCACATAGACCGCTTCCAGCACCTACTCCCAACGTATCAATTGATCCGACTTGTATTGTATCATGACGCGTGAAATACCTATTCAAAAAGAACTTTTCGCATCTACCGCCGACAAACGATACAGAATCGCAACGCATCAAATCTGACGGGTAATGAAGTGGTAGGCTCAGAGCTGCAATTGGCTTGTTGTTTTCGAAGTAGATTGGGATACTAAACTTATCGCCGCCGGTGACATTGAAGTCTTGAGACATCGATACTTTGTTGATGAGCGGTTTGTCTGGATCCGTAGACTTGCCGCATCCGTGGAAGAAGCTCCCCACCGCCAAGAACGTTAGTAAAGTAGCGCAAGTACAGGCAATGATATTGTTATCGGTTGTCTTCATCTGCAACAAATACGATTCCAAGGCAAAGTTGTGCAATCCCTTTTTTTGGGCTTATTCCTGCTCCTGTTTCGACCGAATACGGTTGCAATAGTCCCTTTTCACGTGTATCTTAGGGGCTTTGGAGGAGAGATAATGTCAGCATTACAGATAGCGGAAGGAATAAACTGGGTTGGTGTCAAAGACCCGGGACTGCGCATATTCGACTTGTACGTAAAAACGACCTATGGCACTACTTATAACTCATACATTGTTGCAGGAGAGAAAGTCGCCCTCATTGATGCGGTAAAGGACGGCTTTGAAGAGCAATTCTTCAACTCGATTACGGAGATCATGCCGATCGAAAAGATCGATTACTTGATAGTCAACCACAATGAGCCAGACCATTCCGGCGCAATCAACGAGGTTCTCAGACGAAATCCTCGCATCCAGCTTGTCTGTTCCAAGCCGGCTGTTCCTTTCTTGAGGAACATCATAAATGATGACGCGCGGCCAATCGAGGGAGTCAAAGGTGGAGATAGGCTGGATTTGGGCGGCCTCTCGTTAGAGTTTCTGTCCGCGCCGTTTATGCATTGGCCCGACACTATGTTCTGTTATTGCCCCGAGCAACAGGTCTTGTTCTCCTGCGACGGCTTTGCTGCACACATTTGTCCCGAAGATTCCATGTTTGCAAAGGTCGGCGATCCAGTCCTTGAACACGAAGCGTGGTATTACTACGATTGCATTATGCGCCCGTTCGCCCCATTCTCGCGCAAGGCTTCCGAAGGCGTAATCAGTAAGGCAATCTCGGTAGTTGCGCCGTCCCATGGTCCTATCAATGCCGACCAACCCAAGTACTTCATCCAGAAGTATCTGGAATGGACACAACTCAAGTTCAAGTCGAGCAAGAAGATCATAGCGATGTTTGTGGCTTCTTCCTATGGCAACACGAAGCGCATGGGTGACACAATCGCGGCTTCATTTCCGGCTGACCAATTCGAAGTCCATCAGTTTGATGCAATGGATGTTTCCGGCGAGCGCGCCCGCGATATAATGGAGGCAGCGGATGGAATCATCTTTGGAACACCGACTTTTGCTGGCGATGTGGTTAAACCAATTTGGGACATAGCGCACTTGTTGCCGTCAGTTTCGAGTACTGGCAAGAAGGCCGCCGCTTTTGGCTCATACGGTTGGGGCGGTCAGGCGCCGGAGATACTCGAAGGGTATCTTGAACAACTCAAACTCAAGGTACTTAAGCCGGGTGCAAGAGCGCGGCTGGTGCCCTCAACGACAGAGCTTGATGAATGCCGCGAGTTTGCTGGGAAGTTTGCAGAATTCGTAATTGGATGAAGAAGACGCTCAGACTTGGGCAAGTGCCTGTCGCTCGATTGTAATCGCCGAAAGTACTGAGTCAACGAGGAAGTAACTCTCTGTATGGAATGGCACAAGCAGAATCGTGGCACTTCCGAAGATCAGATTCAAGTCTTTGATACTTCCCTCCCGCCGTTTTAGGTCCTGTCGGGCAATGATCGCGTGGGCAAGTACTTTGGCTTCCTTAAGACCGACATTCGCAGGCGCCATCTCGGACTCAATGGCACCTTCTGGAGCGAAATCTATTTGAGAGGCAGACGCAGACAGACGTGACGATAGGCGCCACATCGCCTCGAGGTTCTTCACGCGAAATGCGGGAACGACAATCTGCGTAAGCTCGCCCCCACTCCCTGTCTGGTAATCGAGCCGCCAGAACGGCATCAATGTGCTCTTCACGTTGCCGCCGGTCGCGGCAACGTGAATCTTCTTATCGTACTCTGAATCAGTCTCGAGCGAACAAATTGAACCGCAATTCCGGCAACAGTAAATGAACGAGTTAAGCGTCGGCAGGTCCTCTCCGCAGTTCGTGCAACGATGCAGTTCGACTCCAAGCTTGCCGTAGCTCTCCGTATCCTGAACATCTGCTGGCGCGACCGTCGATTCCACGACCGCTTCGCCTACAACTCGAGATGCAACTGCGTCGATAACGTAGCTTATCACCTTTCCACGAACCGCAAATGTAAGTTTGTAGTACGGGAAATACACAAGCGCAGCCCGAAGTCCAAATAAACGCGAACCGTCTCGATTGTACGTCGCGTTTCCAAAGTCTGTGAGTTTCTGTACTCCCTTTTCGGCTTGCGCGTACGCGTGTTGGATAGTTGTTTCGACCGGATTAATCACGTACTCGTCGTCATCACGGAGCCCGTCAAACGGTTTCATGCGAATATAGTCTGTTCGCATTCCTAATGAATAAGGAAAAAGATCAGACGCTGGCGATGCTGATATTGTCACCAGGTGCGGGGTGAGACTTATCTCCTGTTTGACTTCTTCAACCTGTTCATATTCCCTGGCGTCGCCGTATTCGGTCACTTCACGCCGGACATCAAGTTTGTGCCTCAACTTTAGGATAAGCGAATCAAACTTCCAGTATGGTTGGTACACTGATTCCACAGATATCGATGCAGGAGACAGTTCGCGATCCTGTTCCTTGAGGAAGCGATCCAGATAAGGCCGTGCCTGCATAGCGCTCAGTTTTGGCTTGATGATGAATGCCGGAGGCAGAGCGGGCATGGAAATTCGAAGCGCTGAAGAACAGTGCCTGCAGCGGATGGTTGCAAAGTCGTCTTGAAGGCTGAGTTCACCGCCGCATCCTGGACAGCTGACATCGATTCCGAAGCCAGCCCTACTCGGAGATTGATTAACCATTGCCTACTGACTTGCCGCAAGAGCCGCAGAATTTTGATCCGGCGATGAGGTCAGATTGACAGTGCGGGCAAACCGCTTTGACATCCAGACCTACACCACAATGCAAGCAGAACTTCGCTTCCGACGGCAGTTCCTTCTGACAGCCGGGACAGACATTCTGAGTAAACATTGCGTGTCCACAGCGATAGCAGTACCGCGATTGTTCCGGAGTGTCCGTGTGGCACTTGGGACAAGTTACGGTGGCTATAGGTTGGCTGCGCAGTTCCTGCTGTTCCGGGGAAAATGCCCTGGAGAGCATCGTCGGCATCATCACACCGACACCTGCAGCCATGCCGATTGTGTTGCCTGTAGCGCCTGCAACACCTGAGCTTGCCAATCCTCGTGCCATCTCGAATTTTAAGAATTTGTCCAAGTCCCCAATAGCTTCCATACCAGAACGCTGGTCAATGAGCTTCGACACCTCCTCGGGAGGAGTGATTGATGCAATGTAGAAGTCAATCAACTCGAGTCCGTATTTGTCGAATTCGCTTGCCACGATAGCTTTGAAGTCGCGAGCCAGTTCATTGTAGTCGCGCGGCAGGTCAATAATCGAGTCCAACTTCTCACCCAGCATGTCGTTCATGCGGGCAATTATCACGTCGCGCAAATAGCCCTGAATATCGTCAGTGGTGAATCGGGACTGACGTCCAACTATGGAGTTAAGAAACAACATCGGTTGCGAAACCCGAAATGTAAACGCACCGTGGCCGCGTAGCCGGATAAGGCCGAGTTTACTATCTCTGAAAGTTACCGGGTGACGAGTTCCCCACTTCAGATTCGTGAATGTTTTCTGATTGATGAAATAGACTTCCGCTCGAAACGGTGACTCAAATCCCCACGGGAGCGAAAGCAATCGAGTCAAGATCGGAATATTGAGTGTCGTGAGCGTGTGACGGCCAACGGTAAACGAGTCGCACGCGTGTCCATCCTTGAAGAATACTGCGAGCTGACTATCGCGAACAATCAATTGGGCACCGAGCTTAAAATCTGCCGATCCTTCTTGAGGAATGCGATGAATAATCTCTTCGCCGGCAGGATCCATCCACTCAATGATTTCCATTAACATCGACATAGGTAGTTCCTTTACTGCTGGGTTACCTCTCCATTTTCGACAGAGTTTCTGTCAGACTTGAATGAGTTATGTAATTGGGGTGTACTTGTCAGGACTCAAAAGTGGTTGTCCTTGCGTTTCAAATTGATATGCTTCAACAGCCTATGTCGCAACACAACTTGAATCAAAACGACTTGACGGTTCAACGGGCCGAATCGCTGCTAAGAACGGGACAGTTTGTCGATGCTGCAGCACTATTTGAGAGGATTCTCACCCAGTCTCCGAACAATTTCGAGGCAATTCGCGGGATGGCGGAGGCATGCTATGCACTTGGCGACAAAAGTAGCTCGCGTCACTATTTAAATCTCGCACTTCAACTGAGCCCCGAAGATCCAAGATCGCTAAACAATTCAGGAGTACTCCTCTTTCACGACAAGCAGTACGAGATGGCAACGGAACATCTTGCTCTTGCCGCGTCGATTGATCCCGATTTTGCTGAGGCTCATTTCAATCTTTGCACTACGCTCGGCCGCTTGACGCTAAAGGATCAAGAGTCGTTCATTCGACCAGAACAGCTAATGCAGTCGCTCCGTTGGATTTCTGAACACGCTGCTGATCAAAGTCGCCAAGAGCTGGTATTACTCAATGAGAGTCTCAGAACGTCCTTGCTCGATCAATACAGAAATTCCTATGAGAAAGCAGGCTTGAGAGTTCTGTTGCACTCGCCTTCATCAAGCATGGGAGCACTCTACTACATTTTCGAGAGCTGGTACCAATGCCTCAATTTTATGGGCATAGAAACCAAATTGGCAATCGCTGGGTATCCGATAGATGAACTTGTCGAAAGCTTCAACCCCAACGTCCTGTTATCGGTAGATGTCCCTCAGGTCGCGGGAACAATCAACCGGCGATTCCTGTACGGACATTTGAACCGCCATCCGTTACTGATTGGGCTTTGCTCCGAGTTTCAGGCTCCGCAACAAAACGCAGACTTTTACGTGACTTTTCATCTTGATCCGCGTCGCGATAAGCAACTGGGTCGGTTAGCATTGCCCATCTTATCGTTGCCCTTTGCCTTCAATCCACTCCTGCATCGTATGTTACCCGCGCACCCAGTTTTTGATTACGCTTTTGTGGGGACAAATAGTCCAATAAAATTACAGCAGACTCAGGAGTATCTGCTCCCAATTGTGACAACGTTCTCGGGTATCCTCGCAGGCACAGGTTGGCCCGGTAGATTTTCCAATCTGAATCAAGCAGACGCTTCTTTCCTGTACAATTTTGCCAAGGTATGTCCGAATTACCATCTGCAAGCACAAAAAGCGACATACAATGAAGTTAATGAGCGTACTCACGTCTTGCAGGCATGCGGCGCTTTTCAGCTTTGCGACTTGCCGATGGCAGCTCCTGATGTGTATAACGAGGATGAACTGGTGACCGCGAAGTCTCCGGCAGAATTTGCGACCTTGTTCAGATATTACCTCGACGAACCTGAGCAACGAAACGAAATTGTAAGGCGTGGGATGGTCAGAGCCTGGGGGGCATACTCGCAATTCCACGTACTCAAGAGATTTGTCGAGTTTGCAGCAGAAAGAATTTGATTATCCGAGCTGTTATGCTAATCTTTTCACCAATTGGGACATAACAGGCTACGTACGAACTTAGATTGGAATTTCAACCACACGCCAAAACGTGTGCATAGATTTTGAGGAGACAAGAAAATGATGATTTCTGAAGCCATGTCGGCTAAGCTGAACCAACAAGTCAAAGAGGAGTTCTTCTCCTATTGGACCTATCTAGCTATGTCGTACAAACTCCATGAAATGGGTTTTCGCGGTTATGCAAAGTGGTTCGAGATGCAGGCCGGCGAAGAGATGTCCCATGCGACCAAAATAGCCGGCTACTTGGTCGAAGTCGGCGCTGCTGTCAAATTGGGAACGCTCGAGACCCCCAAAGCGGACTATGGGTCTGTCAAAGAGATCGTACAGACCGCGTTGGATCACGAGAAGAAGATTACACGACTGATCAACGAATGTGTCGATCTCGCTGCGAAGGAAAACGACCATGCGACCGGCAATTTCCTTGCTTGGTTCGTTGACGAGCAAGTTGAGGAAGTCGCCACAGCACAGCAATTGCTCAATCTCGTCAGCCTTGCGACCGAGAAGATTCAGTTGTTGATGATTGAAGGCAGAATCTTCGAACTTCGCGGCAAAGGCTAAGTCGATTTTCTTTGTTTGATTCTTAGAACGGTCACTTTCCAAGTGACCGTTTTTTTGTTATGGTACGGCTTTCGGATAAGGAGCATAGATTTGTGTTAGGATTAGAAGATCAAGTCGTCATCGTTACCGGCGCGTCGCGCGGAATAGGCAGATCGGCTGCAATACTGTTCGCGCGGTGTGGATGCAATGTCGTTGTCAACTACCTCAGCAGTGAATTGGCTGCTAACGAAACCGTGAAGTTGGCCTGTGCGGCCGGAACCAGATGTCTCGCCTTTCGCGCAGATGTCTCGCGGAAATCTGAAGCTGAAGCAATGATCGACTTCACGAAAAAGGAATTTGGACGAGTCGATATTCTTGTCAATAATGCAGGAATCTGGAAAGAAGCTGCGATTGATACTATGACCGAATCTCAGCTCAATGAGATGCTCGACATTAATGTCAACGGCGTGTTTTTCCCCACATCAGCCGTTGTTCCAGGCATGAAGGCGCAGAAATCCGGAAACATCATAAACATTGCATCAACTGCCGGTCAACGGGGCGAGGCGCTTCATTCTCACTATGCCGCATCCAAAGGAGCGATTATCAGCCTGACCAAGTCGCTGGCACCGGAACTGGCTCCTTACAATATTCGAGTAAATTGTGTTGCACCCGGTTGGGTGGATACGGACATGAGCCATGACGAGCTGATAGCCCCGGATGCACAGCGCCACCTTAAGTTGATTCCGCTTGGCAGACCGGGCACCCCCGATGAAATTGCCGGCCCAATTGTCTTTCTCGCATCAAATTTGTCCACATTCATTGCTGGCGAGATTCTGAATGTCAACGGCGGCGCAGTTTTGTGTGGCTAATGATTTCGGATTTTCATATATTCCCGCCCAATTGACTCAAGAAATTCGTCGGTGATGTGCGACAAGAGCTTAATCTTGCTTCCGGCTGAATTTATGTCTGTAGAGAATGAGTTATTATTAAGTAATAGGGTTAATACAATTAATCAGGAAGGAGTGTCATGAGCGCAAAGCCAACACACTTTGTTACCGTTCTGAAGAGAGGTAATAATCTATGAGCAAGTGTGAAAAAGCGAGGTTCAACTTGAGAATGATGTTAAATCGAATTGCACTGCTGGCAGCAATGGTAATTGGCATTGTACCACAGGCGTTTGGTAGTGAGGCGGACATTGTAGTGCCAGATCTCAGTCAGCAGAGCTTCTTCGGCATGACTGGCCACAATCTATTACTGATCGGTATTGCTGTCTGTTTCCTTGGGATGTTGTTTGGCTGGTTCGCATTCGCGCGCCTCAAAGGACTTCCGGTTCATAAGTCAATGGCCGAAATCTCTGAACTCATTTACGAAACCTGTAAGACCTACCTTCTGACTCAAGGCCGGTTTATCCTCATATTGTGGGCGTTCATCGCTGTCATTATGGTGGTGTACTTCGGCTGGCTTAGGCCGGTTGGTGCGGCGAATTTGATAATCATCATTCTGTTCAGCCTTGTCGGTATCGCCGGCAGCTATGTTGTGGCTTGGTTCGGCATTCGAATCAATACATTCGCGAATTCAAGAACGGCATTTGCCTCACTGACAGGTAAGGCATTCCCGACATACGCGATTCCGCTCCGCGCCGGCATCAGCGTCGGCACGCTGCTCATTTCGATTGAACTCATAATCATGTTGGCGATTTTGCTCTTTGTCCCCGGTAACTTGGCAGGATACTGCTTTATCGGCTTCGCAATTGGCGAGTCTTTGGGCGCTGCGGCACTTCGTATCGCCGGCGGTATCTTCACTAAGATTGCCGATATCGGCTCCGACCTGATGAAGATCGTGTTCAACATCAAGGAAGACGACGCGCGTAACCCGGGTGTAATCGCCGACTGTACCGGTGACAACGCCGGCGACTCCGTCGGTCCTACTGCTGACGGCTTCGAGACCTATGGTGTCACCGGAGTGGCGTTGATAACCTTCATTCTTCTCGCGGTCCTCAATCCAGCTTGGCAAGTTCAATTGCTTGTCTGGATATTTGTGATGCGAGTAATGATGATCGTTACCAGTATTGGATCATACTGGCTCAATGACGTTATCGCGAAAGCACGATTTGCCAACCTGGCTCGTTTCAATTTCGAGACCCCGTTGACAACTCTCGTTTGGATTACTTCGATCATTTCAATCATAATGACCTACGTCATTTCATACCTGATGCTGCCCACTCTCGGAGATGGCAGCTTGTGGTGGAAACTGGCATCGATCATCTCTTGCGGAACATTAGCAGGCGCAGTGATTCCAGAGTTGGTCAAGATATTCACCTCCACTGGATCGCGTCACGTTAAAGAGGTCGTCACTGCTTCCAAAGAAGGCGGCCCGTCTCTTAACATTCTTTCCGGTTTGGTCGCTGGCAATTTCAGCGCCTACTGGATGGGCTTGACGATCGTTGCCCTAATGGCGGTCGCGTGGGGATTCAGCACCATGGGCGTTGGCGACATTATGGCGGCAGCGCCGGTGTTTGCCTTCGGTTTGGTTGCATTTGGGTTCCTCGGCATGGGTCCGGTAACAATCGCTGTCGATTCCTATGGTCCGGTGACAGACAATGCTCAATCAGTTTATGAGTTATCTACGATCGAGACTCTGCCCGGAATCAAGGATGAGATTAAGAGAGACTTTGGTTTTACGCCGAACTTCGAAACGGCAAAACTTTGTCTTGAAGAGAACGACGGCGCCGGAAATACGTTCAAGGCCACGGCAAAACCGGTCTTGATCGGCACTGCAGTCGTTGGCGCGACGACCTTGATATTCTCGATTCTGTTGTTGCTTTCGCAACGTCTTGGCGGCGAAGTCCACGGCGAGCGCACTCTGCAAGGTATCACTGATATGTTGAACGCAGCAGGGTCGTACTTCTCGCTTCTTCACGCGCCGTTCTTGCTTGGTCTGATCGCTGGTGGAGCCGTTATCTATTGGTTCACTGGCGCATCGATTCAGGCGGTATCGACGGGTGCCTATCGCGCGGTGGAGTACATTAAGGCGAACATTCGCTTGGATTCCAGTTCTCAGAAAGCATCAGTCACCGACAGTAAGAAAGTAGTTGAGATTTGTACTCAATATGCTCAGAAAGGCATGTTCAATATCTTCATTACGGTATTCTTCACGACGCTCGCATTTGCCTGCGCGGATGAATACTTCTTCGTCGGTTACTTGATCTCAATCGCGGCGTTTGGACTCTATCAGGCGATCTTCATGGCTAACGCCGGTGGCGCCTGGGACAACGCCAAGAAGATTGTTGAAACTGAGCTTCGTGAAAAAGGAACTCCGCTTCATGCCGCGACGGTTGTCGGTGACACAGTTGGAGATCCGTTCAAGGATACTTCGTCGGTGGCAATGAACCCAGTAATCAAGTTCACGACGCTCTTCGGCGTTCTCGCTGTGGAGTTGGCTATTGAATTGACCCGGGGAACGCGATTGCTTCTTGCAACCGTTTTCTTCCTGGTTTCAGTCGTTTTCGTCTACCGTTCGTTCTATTCAATGCGAATCAAGAATGACTAACTTGCGGTAATCGACATAGCGTTTTTTCGCGAATTGGCGGGTCGTTAAAAGCGGCCCGCCTTTTTTGTTATTGGTTTTGCTGAACACAAATTTAGTGAACCGCTGCCTGCCTTCGATCCGACCTATTCCTGAGCAGTGCTGCTATCACAAGGTATATCGCCAGTCCAGTCAAGGAGAGCGACAGCAATCCGTTTATAAGTGTCGTATCAAAACCCTCTGCACCCGCAAAACTGGCAATCGTCAATTTAATCAGTGACCAAGTCGTAATCGTAAGGACAAACAACATCGGAAGGAGAGTGAACGCGATACGCTTGCGACTGTGATGAAGCCACATCGACACGGTTAGCAACGTCAGTGCAGCTAGCAGTTGATTCGCAGAACCGAACAACGTCCAAAAACGCACCCAAGAGCCTTCCGGTGAGAATTGAATGAAGTAAACCGGCAAGACAATAGTAATCAGAGTCCCGACTAATCCACCTGCCCATGTCTGCCATCCCGTGAGTTCTTGGAATATGTACCGTGCCAATCGAGCGCATACATCCAGAGTATCAAACACAAAAGTCGAAAACGCCATGGCGCCGAAAGTAATGGCGAACTTGAGATTCTCTTCGCCGATTATTAGCGACATGAATTTCCCGATACCGTTGCCATAGATCGTTCCCGGCTTGAGTCCGACGATATCCCCGCTGGCAACAATCATGATCGTGCCCAGAGCAATCAAGGCTACAAATCCTTCTGCCAGCATGGCGCCGAATCCGATTGGCTGCATATGCGATTCCTTGGCGATTTGCTTGGAGGTTGTACCGCTGCAAACCAAGCCGTGAAATCCCGAGCAAGCACCGCACGCGATTGTAACGAATAGAAATGGGAAAAGCGTTCCGGTCATACCGCCAACATCCCACGATCGGAATGCCTCCTGCTTTATCTCGTAGCCTCCGAAAAATATCCCTACGACTCCCAATGCCAGAGCCATATAGAGTATGAACCCGCCCAGATATCCTCTCGGTTGAAGCAACATCCAGACAGGCATGAGCGATGCCGCCGCGCAATATGCGAGGATGATCAAGCCCCAGGTTTTGACGTCAAGGATGAGCAACGTCGAGACTTGTGTGCCAAGCCATACCAGTACCAACGTCGCTGGGACGAAGATCACGGTTAGCAGCCAAAGAGGCGGATTCAGGTATCGTTGAACGAAACCCATCACGACAGCAAGCAAGAGGTACATAATCGCCGCGGCAGCAACGGCGCCTCCGGGGTTGAATGCAGTTTCAACCCCTGCGAGCTCTTCCGTCTTGCCGACAAAACTCGATGCAGTGATATCTGTGAATGCAACAATCACGTACATCAGAGTGACCCAAATGAGAGCCATCATGGCACGACCGGCGGTAGTTCCCAGATGTTCGCGCGTAATCTCAGCAATAGAACAAGCGCCGTGCCTTACCGATGCCGTGAGACTCGAGAAATCGTGGACAGCGCCAATCAACACCACTCCAAGTCCAATCCACAATAGACACGGCAGCCAACCAAAGGTCTGACAAGCAAGGATTGGTCCGGCAATCGGACCAGCTGCTGCTATTGCGGAAAAGTGTTGAGCGAACAAGTAGAATGGCTTTGTCGGTACATAATCAACGCCATCCCCTTTAGTATTCGCGGGAGTAGCTGAAGAATCGTCAATGGCAAACTGCTTCGCGACCCATCGGCCATAGAGTCGATACGCCAATACCACGAAGACGATGAAGCAAAGCGCGATCAGTGGAAGTTGCATGACTTAACTCCTGCGATCCGGATTTGTCCGGAAATTCAGTATTGCTAAAATCTGTTCGTATATCTATATTTGAGTATCAAGAAATTGTTTGCATCTTTGTGGGCAACACAAATCTGCATCGTTTGAGCAAGTCCATTGGAAGGAGCAACCAATGTTACGAATTGCGTTATCAACGATCGTTTTCTTTGCATTTCTTATCCTGCCAACGAGCGCCTACGGCCAGTCATGCGGCGATGCTAACGGGAGCGGCGGATTTTCAATGTCGGATTTAGTTTACATGTTGAACTATCTCTATGAGGGTGGACCGCCTCCGGCCGACTTCGACATAGCTGATTTTGACTTCCATCAGGAATGGACCATTAACGACGCAGCTAGAATCTTTAGCTGCACGTTCAGTTGGTGCGAGCCCAATCTCTACTGTCCACCGACTGATCCTGCATGGGATCCTTCAGTGACCGTCGGATATCGCATCCGACACACGGCTGCATTTCCTGCTCACCTTGAGCACAGTATTGTCGATCTCGCGCTGGATGCACCTGAGCTTGCCGGTTTGCAGTTACCGTTACGAATCTTGGTCGACTCGACACCAGCTCAAATCGACTCGGTCCATTTTCCGGTGAGTGGCAGTTGGTTCACTGATGTACACAATCTCCTAGTTGTCCCTCCGACTCCAGGTGTTTTCGTCATGAATAGTCTTCCCATCTTTTTTTCATCGCCTGGTCCTTCGACTCCCTTGGCACGCGTGTTCATTTCAGCGCCAGCTGATACAGCATCCCGCCTAATCAATCTTGAATTCGCCGACTATGTCCCCGCGCAGGCGCCTCCGGGCCATGACGGTCCGATTACGCCTATGATTGCAACCTGGAGCGCACCGGTGCAACCCAGTTTCTTTGGAACCTGTTGCCTCGTCCCGGGCGATGCGAACGGTGACGGGCAATTGAGCATTTCGGATGCAGTATACTTGGTCAGTTTCTATTTTGCGGGTGGACCGCCGCCGATGGGATGCACTGCACTTGGTGATGCTGATGGCAATGGGTCACTGTCAGTCAGTGACGCTGTGCGAATCATTGGCCATATCTTCTCAGGAGGACTGGCGCCAGTTTGCATTTAATCGAGACTTGACTCGACCACAGCGGAGAGTAGTTACAGACTACTTATGAATCCGCTTCAAAAATTCTTCGACTTCCGGCACTCCGCCTTGGAAAATCAAGTAGCCATTGTATGGCTCACGGTCAGTAATTTCATCGCTTACGGGCGTAAGCATCAATTCTTTGACTTTTTCTAAGTCGCTTGTCTGTCCCAACGCCCAGGCAAGTTTGATGTAGGCCACTTCCGGAAGCATATTCGCCAACGGAATGATCCCTTTGCTCATCAAGTCGCGGCCCGTGTCGTACACAAACATATGGACATAACCCCAAAGGGTCTGCACTGTCATGTAGACGGCAATACCCGCTTTGGCGCATTGCTCAATCGCCGGATAAAGCGGCTTGTTGATGTGCCCTAATCCCGTACCCGCAATAATGACACCCTTGTATCCATTGTCGATCAGTGACGTGATCATATCGGGCATCATGTTCGGATAATAATACACCAACGCGACCTTCTCTTCGAAGAATGGCGTGATCTTGGCTTTGCGGTCGCTTCGGCGGCGATTATAGTTTGGTTTCAGCGGTGTGATCTTCTGCCGGTCCACCATCGCAAGAGGTATATCCCCTATCGTTCTAAATGTCGATCGATAAGACGAGTGCATCTTGCGAACTCGTGTGCCGCGATGTAGCAGACCATATTCGTCTGAAGTCGGCCCAAACATGCAGACCATGACTTCAGCAATGTCCGATTCAGCAGCCGTCTTCGTAGCATGCATCAAGTTGAGAGCCGCATCAGATGACGGCCGGTCGGATGACCGCTGGGAACCGACCATGACAATTGGCACTGGGGAGTCTTGTACCATGAACGAGAGCGCGCTGGCGGTATGGTGCATTGTGTCGGTACCGTGTCCGATGACAATGCCGTCGATACCCTTCTCGATTTCCTTCCCGATTGCAATAGCAAGAGTCTTGTACTGCTCCGGTCCCATATTCTCAGAAAACACCGCGAACAGTTTCTCCGTTGTGAGATTGCAGATGTCTGCCAGCTCCGGTACAGCACCATATAGCTCGCCGGGAGAGAATGCCGGAATCACAGCACCGGTACGGTAGTCCAATCGTGAAGCAATTGTCCCACCTGTACCGAGGAGCTTGACATTGGGGCGGCCCGGACGGTTGGGGAACTCCTTCTCTGGTATCTTGTAGTGAGCTTCTTTGTAGCCCTCTTCAGTCATGTTGGTTATCGTCTCAGTTGCAACACCAATGTTGTATCCCGTGACGAGCTTTATGACAATATGCCTTTCGTCGTCATTTTCCGAACGCGGCAAGAGTATTCCCTTGAATTCTCCGCGTGTCGTTTCGACCTTTGTCTGACTCCATACACGCGCATTGAACTTCTGCAGAGTCGCGAGAGCCTCGCCCTTGTAGCCTTTAAACAGATCAACCACCGACGATCTCCTTGGAAACTCGCTCATGAAGTTCACGCAACGACACATTGCCGACCGCGCGTTTGCGCATCTGCCCCATCACCCAACGAATCTTGGCCTCGTGGCCCTCCCGCTTGCGAATCTCAAGGTACTTGCGGCGCAATGCCGGCAAGAATTCGAGAATCTCTTCGATCTTCTGTTCGCGAAAATCGACAGTCGTCAGCACCGAATCGAAATCCATGTTCGGATGGCTATAAGTCACCGGCAGCATTTTCTTCAGGATTTCATTTCCGAGATTTCGTTTTTCGACAAACAGAAGTAATTGGTGGATCTTCTCGAAACTGAAGTCTGGCTGGGCCTTCTTCTTGCCTTCCAGATTCTTCAACCCATGACCGAACATTGTCGCAACGAAGCGCGGCGTTTGCTTGCATTCAGCAGTGATCGTCTCGATCAAAGGAATCAGGTTGTTACGAAGGATATATGCGAAACAGTCCTCAGGTACCTGCCACTTTCGCAATTGCGCCATGCGGTCAGACACATCGACGGGAAGCGATTTGCGCACTTCGTTTATGACATTGTCGTCAATAGAAATTGGCGCGGAATCTGTGTCCGGGTACATGCGGTCGGCGCCCGGAAGGACACGCTCAAAAATCGTCGTACCATCGGAGATTGACTTGCGGGTCTCGTTCGGAACGCCTTGCATTGCCAGTTTGCAGCGCTCTTCGATTGTCTCAAGCGCAGTCTTTATATCATCCGGCGGTCCCCAAAGAACAATCTGCGCATCGCCCGGCTGAGCATCAAGGTAATCGCGGATATCGATCAGCTCTTGCTCGTCGCCAAAGAGGTGTAATTGCTCTGAATGCAGCATATTCGGGCGTTCAAGACAGGCAATGACCTTGAGACGGTCGCTGATTTCGTCGGCGAACATCCGTTCGGGCTGGGTGAAGTGCGAGAGGATACCCTCAAACTTCGGCAGGTTAATCCCGAGCAACTCCCAACCACGAGCACGAACGCGTTTGATTGCCTTCTGTTCACGCGGCAGCAAGTCCGGGTCAAGCTCCTTGTGTGATATTGTCCAGCTCTTGGGGTCCAATCCTCTCTTCGCCAACTCGGCCTTGATCAACAACAACGAACGCTGGCGGAAGGCTTCGACATGGACCAGGTTCGGAATCCATTGAATGTGTGCTACGCCTTTGATCTCCACACGAGTGCCGCCGGTGATACTGACATTGACGTCCTCTCGTGCGGCGCCAATTCCAATTCTCACCTTGCCGGAAGCGCGATTGAGGAATCGGATGTATTGTGCAGCTTCGGCAGCTTCTTCTGGAGTGAGCATATCAGGATAGGTCACCGTCTCGATCAATGGCATTCCGAGACGGTCGGTGCGATACACGCGCCAATGGCCAATATCCGAGACCTCGCGGCACGAATCTTCTTCGATGGAAATCTGAATAATGCGAACCGTTTTGTTCTTGAGCGGGATGGTTCCCTCGATGCCGACAATTGCGGTTCGTTGGAATCCGGTCGGAATCGAGCCGTCGAGATACTGTTTTCGGGCGACATGCAGCTCGCCCACAATGTTCGTCTTGAGCATCAACGCAATCTGAACAGCAATATCAAGCGCTTCGCGATTGATCGGGAATGGCGGTGTATCATCGATATCGTAGGTGCACGCAGTCGCGTCCTTGATGCGGTACACGATGTTTTTCCGCGTCTTGAACTCCATCAAAGCCGTTCCATCGTATTCGCCCAATTCCGAAAGAGTGGGCCGCATATGCCGGATGATTTCGGCGTCGTAATCATTCGGCTTCTGGAATATTCCAGCAGGGCAGCGGCAGAAGAGTTTCTGTTTGGTCAGCAATTGTTGATGAACTTCGAGCCCGCACTTGAAACCGAGGGCGCTATACGTATCCGGCGTCGCCTCAGTTCGCGGCAAGTAGCCCACTTCTTGCTTTGTGCGCTCGTAGTTGTCGGATGGATTGAAGCGGTAATTCATATGCGGGAGAGTATACCTAATTGGCGATTAAGGGGCAAGGATGTTGGAAGGAATTTCGAGGCGCCTAAGTTGGTATGGCGTCTCGTCTTGCACCGCACGGAATCGTAAGGAAGGTGGAGTCTAAAACCTTGAGAGACCGACTTCAAAACGTATATCGACCACGGGGCAATCTGCATCTCGTTGACCCATTCGAATGGATCTTCCGCCCGCGCCAGCGGATTGTACTTGGCTTCGACTTCAAGCCCGGCCTCGGCATACAAATCGCGATAGTCGCTGTCTGGCCAGATAATATCATCGACGGGTCTGCTATCCGCAATATCAGTATTGATGATCTTCACGATATCGCCGCATTTGGCGATGCGATTCTCCGGAAAGTCTTTCGTTGTAAACGACGCCCATTCATACCAGTAGATTTCCGGCGCCGAGACGAGATTGATGAAGCGGCCGTTTGGAGCCAGCATGCGCGCGATTTCACGGAGGATTCCGAGCTTCTGTTCACGAGTTGGGATATTGTCAAAGGTGAAGGCTGACTGAATGAGATCGAAGGATGCACTGGAGAATGACCGAAGTCCTTTTTCGTCGACCAGCCGATAGTCCCCTGCCGGATTAATCTCTCGAGCCAGGGCCAACATGCTGGCCGAAATATCGACTCCTGTCGCGGTGAAGCCAAGCCGTTCGATGAAACGAGTCGAGCGTCCCGCACCGCAACCGAAATCGAGCGCGCGCTTGCCGGTTACGTGTTTGCCTATGATATCGGGCAGGTCGCGAAACGCCAGGTAATATGTCCCCGGAAATTCCAGTTTGGCGTATGCTTCCGCCATTTTGCGGTCTTCGTAGGCGTTGAAGAAGTTGGTCATGATAAGGAATGCTCTCGATCTTCTCTCAGATTGTGCGGTCAATGCAGCCATCGACCGCACTTAGCTCGACAGTTCAGAGTTCGATTAGTAAGCCGTCTGCTCACCCTCGTCCACAATCTGCACATACACCGGTCGTCCCAATTCGACCGCCTTGGTTGCAGCTTCAGCGAAAGCCTTTTCGATTTCGTCATTCGTGCCGGTCTTGCAAACGATGTCAATGGCCGGTTCGGAGGCATCAGCAGTGCCCGTGCCTGCACAGGTAACCGTAATCTCCATCGGAGTATAAATTCCAAAAGTCAATGCACCGACTACTTGATTCAAAAATGAGTGTCGCGTCTCAACGCGCGAGACACCGCCCGGGCATTTAGCCTGGGCTTCCACCGTCTTCGGAGGCACCAATCCATAGACCCAGCATGAAGCCCACGGTTGCTTATAAACAGTTGTCGATGGTGCGGCACCAGTTTCGATTGTGGCGTGATAGCATCCTGCTACCAGAAATAACATAATACCTGCGAATATAACGCGTTTCATGCGTCTCTCCTGTCCTTTGAGGCGTTTCCTGTGTTTGGTTTTGTTAACGCAAAGCTATCGTTCAGCTCGGATCGAGTCAAGAGGAAAGTGAATCGCACCGTTCGGAAAGGAAAAGCCGCCAGAATTTCTCCTGACGGCTTATCTCTACTGCCATTGAGCTACGCTGGACTCCGGTGTCCGCCGGAATAACGAGCCTGATGTTTTCTGCTAACTTCTACCGCCGCGGTCCTGCCGCAACAATCTCTTCCGGGCATCCATCTTTGAACTTCTTGAAATTCTCAATGTACAGCGCCGACAGTTGTTTGTAGCGGTTGGCATAAGCCGCTTTATCCGGCCATGAATTTTCCGGATACAGCGCCTCAGCCGGCACATCGGGGCAAGTCAGCGGCACCTTGAATCCAAAGAGCTTGTCTTCGCGATATTCGACGTTCTCCAATTGCCCGGTCAAAGCCGCTTCCAACATCGCGCGCGTGTAGCGGATGCTGATGCGCTTACCGACTCCATAAGGACCGCCTGTCCAGCCGGTATTGACCAGCCAGCACTTGACATCGTGGCGGATGATCTTGCGCTTAAGCAGGTCGGCATAGAAGTACGGATGATGCACCATAAACGGAGCGCCAAAGCACGCCGAGAACGTGATCTCCGGCTCCTTGCCGAGATCGATTTCGGTGCCGGATACTTTCGCCGTATATCCTGAGATGAAATGATATAGCGCCTGATCCGGCGTCAGCCGCGCTATTGGCGGCAAGACTCCGGATGCGTCGCAGGTCAGCATGATGATGTTCTTGGGATGGCCCGCACGTTTTTCCGGCAAGGCGTTTTCGATGAACTCGAGCGGATATGAAGCGCGCGTATTTTCGGTGCGCTCATCATCGTCGAGATCAAGGTGACGCGTAATCGGATCATAAATCACGTTTTCGAGAATCGTCCCAAACCGTCTGGTGCAGGCATAAATCTCCGGTTCTGCAGATGCAGACAGATTGATGACCTTGGCATAGCAACCGCCTTCAAAATTGAAGACTCCCTCATCACTCCAGCCAGCCTCGTCGTCACCGATCAGGCGCCGCCGCGGATCAGCAGACAGTGTCGTCTTGCCGGTTCCGGACAATCCGAAAAATAGCGCGACATCACCGGCTTTGCCGACATTTGCCGAGCAGTGCATGGTCATCACGCCCTGAAGTGGCAGCAAGTAGTTGAGAATTGTGAACGCTGACTTCTTGATTTCGCCGCCGTAGCCCGACCCGCCGATGATCACCAGCTTCTGCTCGAAATTAAGCAGGATGAACGTCGGTGTTAGGGTACCATCGATTGATGGCACACCCTGAAAGGACGGCACTGAGATAATTGTAAACTCCGGGACGTGTCGCTTCAGTTGATCGAGTGCGTCAATGCGAAGGAACATGTTCCGAGCAAACAGCGAATGCCACGCGTACTCGGTAATCACGCGAATCGGCAGTTGATAGTTCGGATCGGCGCCGACATAGCAATCTTGCACAAAAAGGTCGCGATCCTGAAGGAACGCCTGAAGGCGTGCATACACGGCACTGAATTTATCTGCGCTAAACGGACGATTGTATTGACCCCACCAAATTTTGTCGGTAGTGGTAGCTTCCTGAACGACGAACTTGTCATTAGCAGCTCGCGCAGTGTGCTTGCCCGTGTTGACAACAAGCGGTCCCAGATGCGAGATGTTGCCTTCGCGGCGGAACATCGCTTCTTCGTAAAGCGCCGGCTCTACCAAGTTCCAATACGCCATGTGCAGATTGGTCAACCCGTGATGCTTTAGTCCAAAATCGCTGGCGCGTTCCTTGGCAATATCATGCGCAGGTGACTTTATATTCAAGTAGTTGCTGTTCATTGCCAGTCCCTCACAAGCTTTCTGTCGCCGATGTAGATTTCGTTGGGAGAACTCGGATCGAGCACCCACTTGATGCGTGCAACGCCTTCCATGATATCTTTGATTGTCCCGCAGAAACTCAAGCGCAAATGGCCTTCCATGCCGAATTCCTTACCGGGAACGGCGACGACCATCGCCTTCTTCAATAGCGTCTTTGAAAGAGCCACTGAATCATTGCTGTAAGCGCGGAAATCAGGAAGCGCATAGAATGTTCCATCCGGCGGAATCAGTTTCACGCCTTCGAACGCATTCAGCTCTTGCACCATCACTTTGCGGTTGTTCTCCAGCATCAGACGCAGGCTCTCGACACCGGTCTGAATTCCTGTCAACGCGCCTACCGCAGCGATCTGAGAAAGCACAGCCGGACACGAGGTCGTTTGTGCCTGTACATTTATCATAGTTTCAATGACTTGCGGATTCGCGACCGTCCAGCCAATGCGATATCCAGTCATCGCATAGAGCTTCGACACGCCGTTAATTACGATCAATCGCGAATTGTCGGACTGATCCTTGGCATACTTGTAACACGATGTCCACTTCTTGCCCGAAAAGACGAGCTTGTGATAGATGTCATCTACGATCAGGTAAATGCCCTTCTTTTCGCAATACTCGACTACTTCAGCTACAAACGCTTCTGAGTATACGACACCGGATGGGTTGTTCGGGCTGTTGAGAATGACCGCCTTGGTGTAAGAGCTGGTCATGTCGATGATATCTTTCAGTCGCGGCTCAAATCGTCCATCCCCCGGCGTAACGATTACCGGTTTGCCATAGACCATCTTAACCATTTCCGGGTAACTTACCCAGTACGGCGCAATAATAATCACTTCGTCCATCGGGTTAATCAGCGTCGTCAACAGCACCGACAATGCTTGTTTGGCGCCGCCGGAGACCAGCACGTTGTCCTTGCCGACTACCTTGCCGTAGTTCTCTTCCGTATAGCGAATAATCGCCTTGCGTAGCGGTGAAATGCCTTCAGTCGGTGTGTAGCGAACTTCAGCGGTCGACAATTGCGCCGCACAGTTCAGAAGCGCTTCAAAAGGAACCTTGCTCTTCGGCTCGCCCGCGCCAAGATGGATGACGGCCTCGCCGCGATCGCGCAAGTCCTGGGCTTCTTCGTTAAGCTTCAGAGTCGGCGATTCAGCGATTTCCCTCGCCAAGGTGCTGATACTCATCGTAACCTGCCTGACAAATAGGTGTCAATTCTCAAATCATGCCGTATGACACGGTTTCTCTATGTGCCACACGCTGTTTGCCCCGAATATTGTGTTGGCAAACAGGTAGACGGCCGACCCAGGACGATCCCATGTCGAGCCTAAACTACGGTTAATATTATCGGGTTTCAGGATGGCTTTGTCAACGATAAAATGTGAATTATTTCACGAGGGGTAGCTGGATTACAATTATCTGTGGTACACCATTCAAACACAAACCCCGTTCCACTTTCGCAGAACGGGGCTGGCGGTGAATCACTGTGAGGAGATTCGTTACTTATCTATCTGATTACTAACTTTGCGAAGTCATACCAATCAATCTGCTCGGTACTGCCCTTTTCCCGAATCACGAAGATGCCCTTGTTTTCTTCATTGACGTCATTTGAGCCGCTGAGAATGTAGGTATTGCCGCTCTTAAGCGTAACCGTGGCGCTGCGCTGCGAACTCTTCTCTATCGTGGATATGATGGCGAACGGGATCACAATCTCAACGCCTTTGTACTCGCCATTAAGATGCTCCCAAGTAAATTCTTCGTCATTGTCCCAGGCGATGTTTCCGGAGAATTCCTCGCCGTCTTCAGTGGTCGCTGTTCCCCGAATGCGTCCGCCGCCATCGAAATCTTTGTAGGCCGGCAGGTCGGCCTTGGGTACAGGCAAGAACTCCGCTTTCTCGAAATCGCTCCAGTTGATCTTGACGCGCCCAAATTCATTGGACTTTACGACAATTCCGCGATTCTCGGAGTTCACATCATTGGAATTACGAAGAACCATTTCCTTGCCGTCTTTGAGTATTAACGAGGCTGATGATGAGGAACGCCTTTCAATCGATGCAATCCGTCCCATCTTGATTTTTCGCGTTCGCCCGCCATCTTCGTCGCCGTCGAGATCATCGTCAGAGAACACTTCATCAACGTCCCACTCGATCCATCCAGTGAATTCGCCGGCACGTCTCGTACTGACTCGACCATACAAACGTTCCAAACCATCCGTCGGCTCGCTCGCTTCCTGCATGAAGTCGATATGATCGATGTCGTCCCAATCGAAGTAGATTTCGCCTTCCTTGGCATCGTTGAGAAGGATTTCACGGAGGCCCGGGCCGAGATCAGAACCGGAATTGAAGATTACTATTTCACCATTCTTGAGTGTCAGTGTCGCACCGTCATCGCGATCGCGAGCCAATGTGCGGATATGCCCAAATTGTAGTTGTGACTCCGAGGAGATATCGAAACCGAAAACTGAATTTCCCTCACCTATCGAAAGCCCGAATAACTCGAAGTTGCCTTTCGATTCCTTGTAACGCCGTTTGCCCTGTTTGCGATCGGCATCACGACGGTCCTTTTCAATGGTACCGTCGATAATGTCGTCCCAGAACGCTTCATTCTTGTCCCAGCGTATCCAACCTTCAAACACGTCGTTATCAACTGTATATAGTTTTCCGTAGATTCGGCCAGATTCTGCAGACGCATGGGCAAACCCAAGCAGAATCATCAAGCTAATTGCGGTGAGAATTTTCAGCCGGGGCATCGCTCCTCCTAAATTGGTTCAATCATCATCTGATGGGGAATTACGAGATTCATAACGAAAGGTTGCGCAACTTTGTGTGTTTTTTGCGGTTGCAGACCTGGGCGGGGATTTCCCACAAAAAGTGTGGGGAGTCCGGCTTGGACCCCGAACTCCCCGAGAACAAAGAGACACTAGCCTGACGGCAGGTGTTCTTCGCCTCCTTTTGCAGGAAGTATAGCACCTACCACTGACAGCTCCTGTCAGTACATTTTCAACAATTTTAAGTTTTTTTGAGAAATCTATTGGCCGGGCGGCGGTCCGCCGGCAAATATGTAGTTAATCAGATAGACAACATCCGAGACAGTGACCGCTGAATTGGAGTCAATATGCACGCCTGTTGCCCAGGGATTTGGATATGGCCCGCCTGAGAAGATGAAGCTGATTAGGAATACCACATCAGAAATTGTGACACTTCCACTGAAATCGACATCGCCATTTGTGTAAGGTACGGGGTCAAGAACGACGTTCATATTGAGATTACCGAAGACATCCGTTATCGCCGAGTACTGTTGGTAGCGCGGTCGAGTTACCTTGACCTGATATCTCCCAGCTGGCTGCGCAATAAACGAAAATGAAGAATCAACCAATCCCATGTTGATCGACGAAATCGGGATCTCAACAACGAAATCTTCGCTAAAGGGATTACCGTCACTTGTTCTGACATGTCCAGAAATGGTGTAAAAGTTGGCAGTCGAAACGGTCATGCTGTCAGTAGCGAGATTGCCGTAACGGTCCTTTGCCCAGACCTTGACCGTGTAGGTGTCGTTTGGAACCAAACCCGTTGCCCACTTGCCGCTTACGTCAGTTGGCTCAATTGTCACATCATCATCGTGGTTGGTAATTATCTCATAAAACTGCCGCTGGACGTAATCGCCCTCGGAGTTGCAGGGCGCCGTGTTCTTGTACAGCGTGTGATAAGATTGGTCCCAAAGGAGATCGCCGGTGAACACGAAGGACGTAAAGGGACCGAGGCTGACCGAATCCGAATAGATCTGGTAGCTCATCTCGTTTGGCGTTACAACCCACGTTGGATGGCCAATCCGATCGTGCGCTTTGGCAATGATGTCAACATCGCCGTCAAGTGGCGATGCTGCGTTAAAGAACACGTCTGTGTTGTCGCGGCAAAACCGCAATTTCGCCCCGGTACTGATGTTCAGAAAGTAAGGTGATACGAAATCATCAATATTCACAAGTTCATCAAGCGGATTACCTACAAACAACCAATTGGAAGCCCAGGTAAGACCTGCGTTTCTAATCTTCACAAAATGAAGGTGGTGGAAGTTGGAGGTAGGCCATGTCACAAGAACTCCAAGTTGTTGCCCACTATCCACATAATCGCCAACGCTTACAGTAATACTTTGCTCGTCAAGGTGTGCGTAAAGCCAGCCATCGCAACTGTCTGGTCCGGCGCTATCTCCGACTGCAACCCTCCAATGAAGCTCAGCTGCCGTTGTTAGAACTGCCTTCACCCAGCCAGACTTGACTGCATATACGGGTGTAAATGCCGGATGCAGGATATCGATTCCGGGATGCATGTACGGAGTGCCACCGTAATCCTGATATTCGCCGTACGAATTCCCTAATGCATGAGATGAATCGAACGGCTCCATTGGCCACGGAATAACCGCAAGAGCGGATGAGGACATCGAAAGGAAGACACAGAAAAGCAGAATCCTAAGCAGAACGCCTCCGTCTAAGAGCGAGGTTGTTAATGCAATATAGCAGGAATTGCCGAAATGGCAATCGCGAACTTTGAACAGCCCTAATGCGCTGCTGTGTAGGGTTTTATGGCAATGAGCTGCGTTGTTGGTCTTCCTGGTACTGCTTTCGGTTCGGTACTTTTAGAAGAACAATAAATCCACCCACGAGGGCGACGATCTGTGCTGCAAGCGCCAATCTATAATGGATACTCGAAGCGGCACCCTCTGAGAGGACTATTCCTACCCGATTGAGTGTCTCAATGGCAAACTTTCCCAGTGGTTTGTGTTGCTCGCCAAGCAGGGCGACAACACCCCAAATGAGAGGGCCAAGCGTCGCCGCCGCTTTCGAACAGAGCGAATAAACACCGTAGAACTGTCCCAGCTTCTCTTCAGGAACGAGACTATTCAAGAGTGGTCGACTCGCCGTCCAAACGGCTCCGAGGAATACGCCGAAGAAGGCCCCAATTATGTAAAAATGCACTTTCTCCGAGGCGATAGTGGCAGCAGCGAGAGAGATTATCCAGCCAAACACTGAAATCAACATTGCCGGTTTTGACCTAATCTTGTCCGTGAGGTAGCCATAGAGAATAGAGCCAACAAGCGCAAATGAAGTGGAAGTAATGAAGAGGATGAGTTTGTCGTCTTCCTCAAAGCCAACTACCGTGCTGGAGTACACTCCCATGAAGATGATGACGGTATTGACTGCGTCGATCACCAGGAAGTTGCCAATCATATAACGGACCAATCCCGGGTACTGCCGTGTATCTCTTACTGCGCGCTTCAGGCTCTCGACAAAAGACTCCTTTTTGACGGCACTTACATTGGCGCGGGGCTGCTCTCTGACCCAGTAAAGGCATGGCAACGCGAATATCAAGAATAGTAGCGCCGTGGGCAGGAATGTATACACTCGTCCCGAGAGACCCTCAATCAGGTTCATCCCGACGAGCGGAAAGACGATTAGAAGTCCCGTGATTGAGCCGGCATAGCCGATCCCTGTCCCTATACCGGAGATCTTGCCTACAGTCGACGGGGTTGACACATCCGATATCAGTGCATTGTAAAATGTCAACCCGCCTTCATAGAAGTAGTTGGCTGCAGCGAAGCATATCAGTGCCACAACGACTGTGACCAACGGCGATAGATTGAGAAGGGCAAACAGAGAAAGCAAGACTGTTGCTGCCACGCAGAGAAAAGTGAATGTTCGCAGATTCTGAAGTCGCGATCCCCCGAGGTCGGCTTTTCTCCCCAATGCAGGCAATGTCACAGCGACTAAAAGCATCGATGCCGAATAGCTGAGAGAAAAGTAGATATCCTTAGTCTTGAGGTCTTCGATGATCCAAGGTGAAAAGAAATAGGTTACGATGTTCATTGAGAAAATCGTGTTGGCGAAGTCATACATCACCCAGCCGATTTGGGCTTTGAGACGTGAGTATTCTCCGCTTATCGACACTCTGCTACCACTTCCCTTTCCTACAATCCCAATTCAGATGAAATCCGGCGCATACCATCAAGCGAGAGTCCAAGGAATTCTTCCAAGGATAATCCCAACTCGGAGCACTTCGAAATTGCTTCGCGTCGCGCCCCGGCAGCGAATCGTTTGTCCTTGAACCGTTTCATGACCGACGAGACTTGCACTTCAGCGATTTTCCGGGTCGGATGCATCAGCGCTGACGCCGTCAGTAGGCCGGTTGTCGGATCGGCGGCATAGAGCGCCCAATCCATTCGCGAGACGCACGGCTTGTGGTCGGCATGGCAGTGGATAGCGTACTTCATTGCATCATCGATTTCGGGATAAGTGCTGAGCCAATCACTCGTGACAAAAGTGTGTCGCTCAGGAGCGTTCGCTGTTTCAGCATAATCCAGATCATGGAGCAATCCAACCAATCCCCAGCGGTCAACATCTTCGCCAAAGTGCTCTGCTAACCGGCGCATCAAAGCTTCAACGCTGATTATGTGCTTTAGTAAATTGCCTTCGCCAATTTTCTCAACGACAAGCTGATATGCATCACTCCGATTCATGAAACTGCACTAATCCACAAAATTCCATTTGAATCCCCACCAGACGGATCGACCTGGTTGTTGTATGTTGTTTAGCGTATACTCCACATCAAGGAGGTTCTGGTAATTGAAATAGAAATGAAAACGCTTGAGATCAAAACTGAAGTACGTTTCGGTCAAGATCACACCATCTTCAACGCCTCCGGCAAGATAACGATTAGCAGCAGAGCGGAATGTTGCGCCAGCCCCGACATTTAACCACAATCTGAAACGGTTGATAGGAAATCGATACCAAGCCGATCCGTTCGCGGTGTGAATTGGACCCGAGGTGATCTCATTGCCACCGCTACTGACATGCCTTAGTCCGTAAGAAGCGTTGGCGGTTACCCGAGTGAAGGGCTCTGCATGCACCTTCAGCGTGCCATAAAAGACATTCTTGTCAACCTCAACGGCGCTATATCTTCCATATTCCAGCGAGTCTTCGCTAAACTGCCACTCCGAGACATTCATCATGTTTATTGCGCCTCCGACTACCTGCATGCTCAATCTCGGTCTACTGTAATTGAGCACCATCTCCAAACTAGCCGCTGAGCCAACGCCTAAGTCAGGATCGGAAGATATCGAATACGTCACAACCGTGTCGGCAAGCACAGCATGCACCGGCTCCATGAACAACATCTCAGGTTGCGGTTGAATGCTTCGCCAACCGCCGATGACGGACAAGGTAGTATTAGTGGACGCTTGAAATGATGATGAGGCCATCACATTTGGAGCCGGGCTGAGCTTGTCGGAACCAACCAAGGAGGCTGATGCAAAGTAGCTTGCTCGCTCGGATATTGCACCTAAGCGACGCAATCCGGCATCGAAGTAGATACTCGAAGTACCCATTCCTTGACTTTGATAGTTTAGATATCGCGAAGTCACTGCAACTGAGGTCGTATTCTTCAAATGCCGACGCTGAAACTCAAGCTGAGACTCGACTACGCGAAACCGCTGTTCTGCTTTGACCCCAGCATCGTCAAATCGCTGGTCGTCATTTCGATAGCTAAGGCGCAGATCAAATTGCGAATCTTCCGATCTCAGATACGTAAGCGATGTAGAGAGCGTCGCGAAATTGTCGGTCACATTGCCATCAAACTGAAAATCTGTCGGAAAATATACTTTGCTTCCGCGTAATCGATTGAACGAATAGTGTGCTCTTCCCAACAAATTGTCGCTCAATCGCGGTTCAACTGTCAAACGCATTCTGCTTAGTTTTGAATCCGCTCCGGAATAGAGACCGTCGTTTTTCTGAAAGGTACCATCGGCGCGAATACTGCCGAAACTGCCGAAATTGCTGGCAAACTCAAAAGTCGTATTAGCAAATCCACCGCGTCCGCGATTAACATAGACGCTACTTGTCGCAGTATCAAACTCCACGAGATCGGATTGTTGATACATACTTGTGCTCCGCCCTAGTGGAAGAACCAGTCCGCTAAGAGTTGGTGTCAAGAGATAGAATCGTTGTGAAGGTTCGACCCGAACCCATTCTTCCGAGTACGGCAGTGGAACCGGGTTCGCAAAACTCTGTTCGCCAACTAGATTGTCCGAGCGTGAGAGATGACTTGGCGTCAACCCGAGTGGATAGAGTGTCTCCATATCCCCCCACATACCCACGGCAAGCCGATAGAGCGCCGGCTCCGATTGCCAAGTGGTGGATGATTGCGGACGATCCGGAAATCCCTGCTGGCCATCAAATCTTCCGAATAGAAGTTTAATTAAGCTGTCACTGACGCTTATGAATCGAGGTCTGGTGATCTTCGGCAGACTGTCATCTAGTGCAGGCGACTGATCAGACTCGTGCAGCGAATCGGGCGCTTGCACAGCTTTCGTGCTGTCATTCTCAGACTCCTGAGCTCTGGCAGCGGAGTAACCACCAACAAGAAGCGCTACGATTATGCCAACAATGCGATACAATTCAACTCCAGACTGCCCTTCTCAATCGGCGCAATTGACACTGATGAGCTACCGGCCATTGGAAAAGTTAACGACTTTTTGGAGTTTTGCAAGAATTGGGAAGAACACCACAAAGAAGACCAAATTGGATAGTACGGTCACCATCACAAAGGAAAGCGAGACAATTAGCCTTTCTCGAAACGGCCCGAACAGCCACGCATCTACAATCGAAACAGGAACGTGGTACAGAAGCGCAGTAGTCACGCCTAAGGATCCAAGCACGGCGACATAGACGAGTGAGGTTCGCGGCTCCAGCCTTTGCGCAAATGCCCCGCCGAGTAGGCCGACGAGAGAATAGCCAGACAGCTGCGCCAATAGCAGTGGCAAGATGACCATTCCGTATGGATTAAAAAGAGAAATGAGTGCCGACGACACTACGCCAGTCACGAATCCGCCAAGCCTGCCGATGCAGTATCCGGCAAAGAACACTATTAGGATGGAGAGAGTCGCATTGGGAATTACCATCAGGACGAATGAGCCGGCATATGCCAGAGCCGTAAAAATCCCGATGCCAGCGACTGTCCTGGTTGTCACCTGACCACTAAGATCTTCTGATGCCGGATTTCATCGCCAATCCGTGCCTGCACTACGTAGATACCTGAAGCAACTAATTCGTCACTTCCATTCTTTGCATTCCAAGTGAACGAGTACGGATCACCAGGATTAACGGTCAGGCGCTCCGATTTGTAGACCCGCTCGCCGGCAACTGTATAGACACTAATGTCAACATCGGAAGTCTGAACGACATCAAAAATCACCGTCAATGGGCGATCGACGGCATCTGAAGCAATCAACTTGGTATTTGCAAACAACACTTTGTTCTCACTGATTTGCACCGACGTGTCAGCCACGCTGAACCGATATGAATTTGACAGACGCCTGAGATCGGTATTAACGATTGTCGGGATGACTAGTACATCAGTGATAGCGTCTAAGTCTTCGACTTGAACTTGTGTGTTCAGTGGATAGACAATATCTGACACTCGAAAGAGACCGTTTGCATTGAAACGATCGTAAGCGATCACCGATTTCCGCCATTCTGTTGAGGGATTGGTGCTAACTACACCGGTGAAATCCAGAACAAATCCGCTTGCCAAGGAACCGGTTCGAAAAACCAAGAAGTTAATGCCCAACTCTGACGGTAGAAATTGATTGTCTCCACTTTCAGCAGTCGTTACTGGATATTCCGAGTAATAGCGGATGTATGCTCTCGTCGGGTTTGAAAATTCGTCTGGTACCATACCATAGCTGGCTGCTTCCGGGAAGTAACGTCCTGTCCGAGCCCGTGTCCCGGTAAAGAATAACCAACGCGAGTATTCGGTCCATGCCTGCTCCAAGTTGACAGTACCACCGGTATGATCAGCAAGCGCGCTTTGAATCGCCCCGGAAAAGAAGTTCTCGCCGGTTGTCGCACCGCAGTACTCCCAGGCGATCCGATTGACCTCCTTGCCGTACTTCTCAGCAAGAAAAATCGGAAAGAGGGCCGCACCATAGATGCTCAGTCCGTCATCGCTGATGTAGTAAGGAGCTTTATGCACAGTCGGCAGATAGTACCCGAGGTAATTGTAGTAGTCGTTTACGCCATCATACATTTCTTCTTCCATCCACACAGCCGACATCTCCAGCCAGTATGGATTATAATTGGATGGAGTACAACTTGGCGCCGTACACACTTCCCTGCTGTCGTAAGTCAGATGTATCGCGTGCAGAAACTCATGGGCGACGGTGACCTGAAGTGCCGCTATCGGACGATCCGAGTATCCCTGGTAATCTTCATATTTGGTATCTAGTTCCATCCAAGAAGTAGCTTTATAGCTTCCACCAACTACAATCTCTTCATCAGGTACCGTGCTGCCATAGATGCGACTGTCGAGGTTCATAACATAAACATCATACCGTGCGTCGCCACCAGCCGTGCCATCATCAATTGGCTCAATGAATCCAAGTTGATTAATGTGATGTTCCCAGCAGGAATCGGCGATTCGCGCAACAATATCGATATAGTCAGGAACGCCGTTGCTGTTATTGTCACCGTAGCGGGTATGAACAGTGTCACGGCTTCCGGGTGTCATGGTATAGTGTATTTTAAAGTGACCACCCGGCGAATCGAAGTTAAGCGGGAGATTTGCGGGTCGCGCCATCACGTCTTCGAAACCGGCTATCGTGCCATACTGGTTTTCCAATGCTCTAATCTGCAAGGCAAGCGGCAAACCGCACTTTTGTATTATCCCGGTTCCCGGAACTCCTTCATCTCCCAATGCAGTTGCTGCGACTTCGGTTTTTTCATTATAGGCACTCAGTAACGCTTGCATTTGTTCGGTACGATTCATCTGAGACAGATCGATAGCGGCTGCTTGAACTGCAAACGAAAGTACAATCAGGAGAGTAACGAAAGTCGGGATTCGAGCGCTCACGCGGGCTCCTTTGTCAGGTTGATTTTCTGCTGGCAAGATAGTCTCTCATTCGGGAAAGAATTACGTAGGGGACTTTTTGATTGCCCATATCAGCGCGGGGATCATTGCGACCGTGCCAATCGGAGCCGCCTGAAATCAATAGCTTGTGTTTTTCAGCGACTGCTTTGTAATGACGCACTTGGGCGGGTGAATGTTTGGAATGAAAGACTTCAATTCCATCCATTCCAATCTCAGCGAGATATGGAATTGCATCGTCGCGCCGTGCCGTCCCGGGATGTGCCATCACCACAATACCGCCGGCATCATGGACAAGCGAAATTGCCTCGACTGGGTCAAAAAATGTCTTGGGCACATAAGCAGGCGCATGGTAACCAAGGAATCGATTGAATGCTTCGTCAAAGGTGTGGACATATTCCTCTTTGACCAATGCGTCTGCAACATGGACGCGACCGACAGCACCACTGCCGGCCATCGTCTTTACAGTTTCGATTCGCAAGTCAATTCCCATTTCATTGAGTTTCTGGACTATCAAGAGCCCCCGCTTCAAGCGTTCGTCCTGATAGTACTTAACTTTGTCCGACAATGGATGATACAACGGATCGACGAAATAGGCCAACATATGTATGTCAGATTCCTCATGCGTGCACGACAATTCGATACCGTTAATCAATTCAATTCCCAGTTCTTTGGCACGGATGGCTGCCTCGGGCAACCCATCAAATGAATCGTGGTCGGTGATTGAGATTGCACTGAGCTGCTTTTCAGAGGCATATTCTACCGTGGCCGTAGGCGTGTAACGCCCGTCGGAGTAGACGGTATGCATATGCAGATCAATCAGCTTGTCGGGCATCCAATTTTTCCGATCACTATATCACGAGCACGTTTCGATTTGATCTCGGCTTCGTTGAGGACCTTGCGCGACTCTCTATCAATTTCTGCCTTAATGGACTCGTCCGAAATACCCGGTAGGTTTATCTGGACGTTGTAATAAGCGCCCTGGACCGCTGCATGAGCCATAAGAGCACCGACGCCGGCATCGCTTATGGAGTTTACGTTACCAATTTCGGCAATCTGAATCGCCAAATCGATAGCGAGAAGTGATTTTTTCATGGTTTCCAGTGGTGTGCGCGTTGCGGTTATTGTCGCCTGCTGTATCGCCGCTTTGCGAGTCTCCAACTGCTCAGGCGTTTCTTTCGGCAGTTTCATGGCAGCCATTAGCGCATCAAACGATGCCGCATCACGGGCAACGAGTTCGTATAACTGGTCCTTCAGTGTGTCGGTTTTCTCGAGGATTGCAGTCGCTTGATCCTGAACATCGGCATACTTCTTCTTACCAATTGTCAAGCGGCATACCATGCTCGCAAGTGCTGCTGCCAGTGATCCGGCCGCCGCAGAAACTGACCCGCCGCCCGGCGCAGGTGAACTGGAGGCGACGCTTTCGACAAACGTACTCAATCCGGAACGACTGCCTTGTTCCTCTAGCGCCTGCTGAAGTTTTACTTCCAGGATTTGTTCTTTGCTGAAATTTTCCAACATCAGGTACCAGCGCGCAGAATTGGCGATTGCTTCGTTCGGAACGAGTCCGACGATTTCTGTTGATGTTACAAATGTCCCCCAACGGGCGGCTTCGGATTTTATCGTTTCCAGCACTCGATAAATCGGTGTCTGCAAATAGTTGACAAGATTCATCGAAACCTGGACGCAGTTGCGGTCTTTGATTTCAAACCCCATAGCGCGACAATTTGTAAATCCACCGGTGTTAGCCCGGATCGATTTGGCAATTCGCTGCGCTATCTTTAGATCGTTCGTTCCGAGATAGGCATTGAATGCAATCAATGGAAGCCTAACGCCTACCGCGATCGCCCCGGCTTGTTCATGCAATTTGCGCGGACCAAAATCAGGTATGAGAGTATCATCTGACTGGATTGTAGCCTTTATCCCTTCATATTGGCCGTGCTTGTTACGAATATCAGGCAGACTCACTCGGTCAGGACGGGTAGCCGCCTGTTCATACAGGTAAACGGGAATTCCAAGCTCTCTACCGACTTGCTCCCCGAGTGACTTCGCCAGCTCGATGCACTCCTCAACAGTGACTTCGCTTATCGGAATGAAGGGGCAGACATCAGTTGCGCCCATCCGTGGATGCTCGCCTTGATGAGTGTTGAGGTCAATCAACTGCGATGCCTTCTTAATTCCTTCGAAAACACCCTTCCTCACCGCTGACGGATCACCCGCCAAAGTCACGACTGCGCGATTGTGGTCTTTGTCCATCTCGGCATCAAGAAGTACAACGCCGGGAATCGCTGTGATGGCATCGGTGATCGCTTTCAGAACCTCTGGACGCCGCCCTTCAGAAAAGTTCGGAACACACTCGACTATTTTCGGCATTTCTCAAATCTCCGTTTTGACTTTGCCTACAACCGCTCACGAACAGCAGCCCAAAGCAACGGGAGCATGATTTCATGGTGTCCGGCAAAGTCATAAGTTGTCGCACCCAGCAAACGCGGTCGCGCGACGAAATTGTTTCGCGGGCGGTAAAGCCCGATCATATCGAAATTAGCTACAGTAAACTTCGTAAACTTCTTATCAAGGTTGCGTGCGATAGCGATGGCCTTTAGAAAAATCTCCGGCATTATCACGGCAGAACCCCAATTGAGCGCCACTCCGCCGTTTCGCAACTGTGTTACGTTATAGCAATGGATCTTGAAATCGTCCTGTGAGGCGGCTCCGATTACGGCACCATCGTAGCTTGGATGCGCATTGACAATATCCGTTCCAATTGCTACATGAACCGTCGCAGGTATGCCGAGCGACTGAGCCACGGCGAAGATCGATCGCTGTCGGTTCTTTGCCTTCTTGCGATTGATGTAGGCGCCGGCGGCTTCGCCAAGACCAATCTTCTCTTTTCTCACAGTCTCAATGATTCCGGCATAGTGAGCAGCTGTTTCTTTTGTCATTCCGAACTCGCCCTCAGTAATTGCCGCCTCTACATCTTCAGAGGTCTGCCCAAAGAATGCCAACTCCATATCGTGAATCAATCCGGCGTTGTTCGTTGAGATCATTTGCACACAACCGGCATGCATCATTTCGCATAGTATCGGCGCCAATCCGACTTTGATCACATGGGCACCGAACATCCAGAGTATTGGCTTTCGACTCTTTTGTGCACGTATTATCGAAGCTGCAAGCTTTTTGAGATCTCCGCCCTTAAGTATATCCGGGAGTGAATCGACGAAATCCGCGACACCGGCAGTCGACAATTTCACATCAAATTGTGACTTGTGGACCTTGGAACGACGGCCGGCAATCGAACGAACTTTTAATCTCGCGAGATCTATTTTTTTCATCGCTACCAATTCAAATTGCCGAGCTTGAACTCGACCAACTCAGCATGGATGGAGCCGACCAAGACTTTACTCTTCATGAGAACAGGCATCTTGAGTCGATCATCTGTTAGCCATACTTTCACTTCGCCTTCTTGCTTGAATACGCCTGCCGCCTGAAGCATCGGCTCAACGACAATACAATTGAATCGGCCGGCAGGAACATCAACTGTTTC
Source organism: bacterium (assembly GCA_016708315.1). Taxonomy (NCBI): domain Bacteria; species bacterium. The sequence continues at coordinate 437,240 of JADJGC010000003.1, read as the reverse complement.
GCGTTTGAGAATTCTGACATCCATAACCGTCGCTGAATCATGATCAACATAATTGAGCTTGACTGTCTGGCCAACTTCTAAAGGCAGAGTTCGTATGTAATAGAACGCAGTCATGACATCTTGTGAAAATGCGGAAATGGCAACGGTATCGATATGATCCTGCCCCTTCTGAGTTATTGCTCGACGCTGTTTGTAGTCGAGGCTGATCTCTCTTGAAGAGTGATAGGAGCCCTCGTGTAGTGCCTTGAAGAAGTAGTGCGAAAACAACCCATCGGCATCGAATTGGCAAACAATCGTATCGCGTACTTTATAGAATCCGTCAAAGAACTTGTTGGAATTAGTCTCAGAATAAATCTCAAAACAAAGCGCACCATTGTAAGTGCTCGTGTCGCGAACTTCAAGCGTCGCTGTACCGGCTGTGACGAAGCCATATCCTACACTAAATTTCAGGTACTCGCCGGGACCAAATGAATCATTTGGAAGCTGGCGATAGAGGCTTTCGGCAGGTACGGGCGGCGTTCCTGTTGTGTCTGCAGCTCCAGACTCTCCACGGAAACTCAGCAGCAAAATGATCACAGCGACTGGTACGACAATCGCGATTCCCAAGGCTTTCTTACGGTGTTTGACGATGATTTTCTATCCTCCGGATAATATCTGGAAGTGCCCGGTTGATTTCGCTGTATATCTCTTCAAAGGTGACTTTATATTCTTCCAAAGATCCGCCAACTGGATCGTCAACTGAGTGACGTGCATCACCATGTCCGGGCTCTGGGAATGCCTTCACCATATAAAGTTTCTTATCAGCGTCTTGCCAGTTTTTTAGTACCTCAAAGTGATTTTCGGCAAGCGCAAACACCAGATCCGACTCCCTGAAGATTCGGTCCGTCATGCGTGTCGAATGATGCCCGGAGATGTCAATCTGATTGCGCCGGGAAATCTCTACAGCGTGATGCGTGGCCGGGTAGCCATCCAGCGTACCAATCCCTGCCGAAGAGACATCGACATCCTCGATTCCACTTTTGGCCAGCAGCGTTCGTAAGATTCCTTCGGCCATTGGAGAGCGACAAGTATTTCCCGTGCAAACATATACGATACTATACATTAGTTATGATCTTCCCTCTGCGAAGTTTAACACTTCGGAAAATGGTATAGTTCCCTCCCGAAGCAGTATCGGCTGCCGGCCACTCAGATCCACTACCGTGGTCGCGCGTTCAGTCATCGCCATCGTCTCCAGCACAATGATAGCGACAACGCCTTCGAAAGCCGCCAAGACCTCCCTGTCTGTTCGACAATCACTCGCCCCTGAAATATTGGCAGAAGTAGCAATCAACGGAGTTCTTGCTTCTTGGCAAAGAGCTTGAATAAAGGAATGGGAGCTAATTCGAATTCCGATTTTGCCATCAGTTCCTACAACACCTGCCACATCCTTGAGTTTTGAATTGAGGACAACAGTTAGCGGTCCGGGCAGGAATCGTCTTATTATCTCGTCCGCCATTGGTGAGCCAATTTCTGCGATTCCAGGAATGTCCGCGACGTTCGCCACGAAAACAGACGAGGGCTTGCTTAAGTCCCGCCCTTTAGTTTCGTAAAGTCGGCGGACCGCCTCATCATTTAGTGCATTACACGTCAGCCCGTAAATTGTCTCGGTCGGCACAACGACGCACTCTCCTGCATTGATAGAAGTCGATGCAAGTTTGACCGATTCTGGATCGTGGCAACTAATGATGCGAGACTTCACGATTTGTGATAATCCAACTTGAGTAGTCATTGACTCTGTGGCAATTGTATTCAAAGGCGGCATTGACAAATTCGTCCGCTACGTTTACAGGTATTTGTCGTAGCGAGGATCGTCCTTCATGCGCGCGAGCAAAGTCTTAATGTCATTGACCCGTGTCTTGTGTGCAACTAATACAACCGAATTTGTCTTGACTACTACAAGATCCGAAACGCCCAGTGTGGCAAGAATACCTTCGCCGGCATTCACTACAGATACTTCAAATGACTCGTGCAAAATTGTGTCGCCGATTGAGACATTGTTGTCTTTGTCTTTGGTGCTTATCCGTTCGAGAGCAAGCCAACTTCCAATATCATCCCAGATCAAGTCCGCTTTAATGACTACCACATTATTGGCTTCTTCCAGAACACCAACGTCAATTGAAACGCCTTCCGCTCTTTCAAATAGCTCGTGTCGAGCCTTTATCTCATCAGGTGTTCCGATCTTCTCGCCATACTCAGTCAATAGTCGGTACATTTCTGGTTTGCATCTTGAAATGGCACTGAGAATCGACTTAGTCGACCAAATAAACATGCCGGAATTCCACATATGCATCCGGCCAATGTAATACTGCTGTGCGAGCGTCCGGTTTGGCTTCTCCTTGAACTGCTTGACCTTGAAGCTAATCAAACCGTCAGAAGAATCGTATTGGTCGCCAAGTTCAATGTAACCGTAGCCGGTTTCTGGCCTGGTCGGATTGATACCAATAGTAATCAGCACGTCATCTCGCTGGGCAATCGCCGAACCAAAACGGAGTATGTCAATAAGTCGTTCTTTGGGACGGATGAAGTGGTCCGCAGAAAGAACCACCATGACACCCTCTGGGTCCTTTTTGAACAAGTGGATTGCGGCAAAGCCTACGGCCAGACAGGTGTTCTTTCCGAATGGTTCTGCGAGAATGTTACTATCCTTAACTGCCGGATGGCGTTCAAGAATCTGTTTCCTGATGTTTTCGCCAGTGACAATTACGGTGCGTTCTAAAGGCACGAATTCGGACACTCTATCAAGAGTTTCCTCTAGCATCGTCTTGTCAGAAGCTATTTTGAGCAGTTGTTTCGGATTTTCGCGGGTTGAGAACGGCCAAAACCGTTCACCTTTTCCGCCGGCAATTATGGCAACATGGATCATCGTCGTTCACTTCCTCTATAGCTGTTGAATATCAATGTTTTAACACCATGTGTCAAGTCTGGAAAGCAGCAATTCTAACCCACCCACCTGCCGCAACGGATCACTTCCCGGTCCGTAATGATGGCAGAAATCAGATGATTCGGAGTCACATCGAATGCTGGATTGTATACTCGGACGCTTTCCGGAGCTGTTCGGTGATTTCCCCATTGACTGACTTCATTGCCGGAGCGTTGTTCAATTTCAATGTCCACGCCGGAAGCGATGCGATTGTCAAATGTCGATGTTGGCGCAGCGACATAGAATGGGATATTGTGTTCTTTTGCCAGAACCGCCAATGAGTACGTGCCGATCTTATTGGCGACGTCATAGTTTATAGCAATTCTATCCGCTCCGACAATCACGCAGTCGACAATCCCTTGTGCCATAAGGTATCCGGCCATATTGTCGGCAATCAACGTAACGTCGAGGCCTTCGCGAATCAATTCCCAGGTTGTAAGCCGCGCTCCTTGTAATATTGGTCTTGTTTCACAGGCGTAGACACCGAGTTTCTTGCCGGAACGAAAGGCCTGGTAAACGACTGCCAGCGCCGTGCCACTTCCTCCCGTTGCAAGCGCCCCGGCATTGCAGTAAGTCATCACTGTACCGATAGCAGGAAGCAGACTCATTCCATTCAAGCCGATTCGGTCACACATACGTGCATCTTGGTCGTGTATCTGCATCGCGAGATCCAGCAGTCGTTTGTTGCGGTCGGGCGATTCAGAAAATGCGTGATAAGTTATCAGCATTCGCTCTACCGCCCAGCTTAAATTGACTGCCGTGGGACGTGCTGATCTAATTTCGTTGACCGCAACCGCGAACTCGATCTTATTGCGACAGTGCATTGCCGCCATTGCCACGGCATAAGCTGCGGCCAGCCCGATGAGTGGCGCTCCGCGAACCTGAAGAGTCTTAATTGCCGTAACTATCTCGTGATAGTTGGTCAGTCGAACGTATCTCTCTTGAGTCGGCAACAGAGTCTGATCTAGTATCTCGACTTCGTTATCTACCCACCGAATTGTAGTAAAGTTCATTGTAGTTCGTGTCCCGTTCCGACGGTGTTTGTTGATCCCAAAACTCCGACAATTAACCTTTTCGGCGCTCTTAAATCAAATATAATAGCGAAGTTAGGAGAAGAGAATCTTGCCCATAAAAATGCGGTCCCAGCCGGAGGCAATTTGGATTTTAGCTTAATCAAGACTTTTCTGTTTGACCTTGACGGTACGTTAACAGTTGACGGCCTTCCGATACCGGGAGCTGCCGAAGCTCTCACGTCGCTAAAGGCAAAGGGATTGGCCGTTCGTATCTGCACAAACACTACTACTATGTCCAGGGATACAATGAGTCGCAGACTTCGGCAGATTGGGCTGCCAATTGAACCAGCGGAAGTCTTCAGTGCTCCTTCAGCTGCTGGCGAATTCCTCCGTCAGCATCGTATCGAGAGATGCCTGAAGTTGCTGTCAGATGACGTTAAGCATGATTTCGTCGAGTTTGAAGAAGACGACAGCAATCCGGAGCGGATTGTCATCGGTGACATTGGTGGTAGCTGGGACTATGCTTTAATGTCGAAATTGTTCTCTCTCGTGATGAATGGTTCGAAGATTATCGCTCTTCACAAGGGTCGATATTGGCTAAGTGAAGGGCGCCTCAAACTCGACATTGGTGCGTTTATAACCGGCCTTGAATATGCGACTTGTGTTGAAGCGCAAATAATCGGCAAACCTTCGACGGATTTCTACAAGATGGCGCTTGCGAGCGTCAAGTGCAGCGCCGACGAAGCCTGTATGATTGGCGATGACCTCATCAACGACATCCAGGGTGCTCAGAATTGTGGGATAAAAGGAATTCTGGTAAAAACGGGAAAGTACCTTCAGGACAAAGTATCGACAGCCAGTATTAAGCCGGATTTGATAGTTGACTCAGTTGCGGATTTGCCTGATTTTCTGGTTTAATGCCTACTAATTAGCCTCCTGTGCGCTATTGACATCTCAAGTCAAATCAATAACTTACCGATAATCTGAAACATTCGGATGAATTTGAGTAAAATATGTCATCGAGAGTAAATTACTGCGTCTACCATAAAGGAGAACAATGAAGAAATCCCTCACCTTAGCTACAGTCTGCAGTCTCATCTTGATTTGTTTCGCGATCGCAACGAGTGCGACTATCAAGAAGGGTGCGACAATCGCCTTCCTGAGAAACAACGATGTTTGGCTGATGGATGCCGATGGGAGCAATCAGCGCCCATTCGTCACCGGATTGACAAATGCCGCTGGACGCCTTACTTGGTCGCCGGACAACAAGAAATTGGCGTTCGCCCGTCGCGGCGCGCTTCAGCTGCAATATCCGGATTTGGGTGGTCATCAGCACGCAGTGTATGATTTGTTTTATGCCTACACCGACTCGAGCAACAGCTTTTGGGAGAATATCACCAACACAATGGGTGCTCAGTATCCCGAGTTTAGCCGCGATGGCAGCAAGATCATGTTTCTTCACGACCTGAATGCCAACATGGCGAATGTCGTAAAACCAAACTATCGAATTTGCTTCTACGACACGAAGACGTTCCTTCTGCGCAATCTTGATCTACCCGCAAGTTCAGAATTGATGGTCGGATCACCGACGATGTCTCCGGACGCACGCCAAGTGGCATTTGTTGTGATGCGACTCCAAGGCGAGCAATTTGCGACTGCTGGTATTGCCATTGCTGGTGTGGCAGAATTCCCACTCAAAGATGATGTGATTCTGGAACGGGCGAACAAGTGGCAAGGCGCAACAGCACCGTCGTGGTCACCTGACGGCAAATGGATAGCCTTTATGTCGAGCGATCTCTCGAACCAGGCTTTATCCATTACATCGCCGGACTTAGCTCAAAAGAAAGTCCTGTGGAAGCCATCAGCCGGTTTGGGATTTGCTGGCGGACCCGTGTCTTGGTCGCCTGACTCGAAGTTTGTGGTGTTTGCTACTCAGAACGGTTCTATCTACAAGTTGGCTATTGCCGGCGGAGATCCGGTTCGCCTCTCTGGCCCTGGAACTGACTACAATCCTTCTTGGTCTAACTAGTCAGTATTAGATTTCTACACAAGGATGGGGTAACCGAGGCGGTTACCCCATTTTTCATTGCGGTGCTAAAGCTTGCAAAGAGCCTCAGTCAAAACACGGACTCCGAATCCTGAAGGTCCACGAGGAACGTATTCGCTCCCGCGGTACTCAAAATCGACCCCGGCAATATCCATGTGAAGCCACGGGATATCTGCTGTGAACTGCTTCAGGATCAACCCGGCTGTGATCGTGCCTGCCGGCTTGCCGCCTGAATTGGTCATGTCTGCAACGCCAGATTTGAATTGATGAGAGTATTCTTCAAGCAATGGCAACTGCCAGACTTTCTCGCCAGTGCGTGCTGAGGCTTTGACAAAAACCTCAGTCAGCTCTTCTGAGGTAGAGAGAAATCCTGCACAACCATGCCCTAACGCCACCGTGACAGCGCCAGTCAATGTTGCAACATCGAACAAGTAGTCGGGACGAAGCTTCGAGGCGTATCCGAGTACATCGGCAAGCAGCAAGCGACCTTCGGCATCAGTATTTACGATCTCAATTGTCTTACCTATCGAAGTCGTCACAACGTCACCCGGTTTGTACGCAGTACTGCTAATCATGTTCTCGCATGTAGGAATGAATGCGGTAATCTGCGTCTTGGGTTTAAGCTGAGCCAATGCGGCCATTGTGGTAAGTACGACCGCAGCACCGGTCATATCCTGTCTCATTTCACCCATATTGTCAGCAGGTTTAATGGAGATACCGCCGGTATCAAATGTGATTCCCTTCCCAACAAGTACTACCCTCTTAGTGGCTTTGGTGCGTGGTATGTAATCGATCTGAATCAAGTATGGCTGTTCTTTCGATCCTTTCGCAACAGCAAGAAATGCGCCAATCTTCATCTTCTCGATCTCAGGACGACGATAGATTTTCACGCGAAGGCCGTGCTTGCGAGCGATTCGACGAGCCTCGTTTGCCAGAAAACTCGGTGTCAAGATGTTAGACGGACAACCCGAGAGGTCTCGGCAGTGGTTCTGCAAATTCGAGATCATCAATCCGCGAGCTGCGCCAAATTTGATAATGGCAGTCTCGGCTTTCGAACTCAAGATCGTAACGCGACCCGGACGCGTTCGGCTTGGTTGTCCCGACTTCAAGCTATCGTTGAAATAACCGCCAAGGTTGAATCCTTCAGCTATTGCCTGTCCTGCATCTTCTGACTTGACTTTAGTGTTCGAAAACGAAGGTACAGCGAGGACAACGTTTTCGCAGTCCTTACGAGTAGAAGCCGACCCGGCAACACCGCCCGCCTTACGCAGTAATTCGAGGCTGATTTCCTTGCTCGCTCCCAATCCGATCAGGAGCATTCGCTTTATGCCCTTCGGTGGGTGAGGTATGACTAAACACTGTTCTAAAGCGTTTCCGAGAAAGTGGCCGCCCTGCTTCAAAGAAGCGATCTGACCATTTAGTAGTTGATCGATGTGGGTTACGTAATCGGATTGGTTCCTATCAGTGTGAATCAAGACGCATAACAGATCACACGATAGTTTCTTAATCCCGAATTCTTCGCAAACGAGACGCATCAAAATCCTCCATGCCCCGTGCTATTTCTCGCTACTTGATAATCTTATTGGGTAATTATTCCAAGACTTTTAGGACTGTCTCAAATCTTCCGAACGAAGGCATTAGATTGGCACCCTGCACCATTCCTTTGGCGCGCTGCAGGAGATCGCGGCAAGATTCAATTCCAACTTGCGCTGCGTCCTTGCCGGCATCATTCATGGCACGGCGTAGGTCGGCGGGAATTTCAATTCCGGGGACTTCGTTGTGCAAGAACTCGGCGTGCCGGTATGACTGGAGCGGCAGTAATCCGAGGAGAATCGGAATCTGAAAATTCCGAGTTCGCTCGAGAAACTGCTCGAGCACATCAAGCTCATAAAGAGGCTGTGTCATTGCGAATTGCGCACCTGCAGCAATCTTTCTCTCAAGACGTTCCAACTCCTGAGTGAGTGTCTCCAACGTCGGATTGATTGCGACTCCAATCGAAAACTCTGTGTTTGATCCGATCGGATTGCCTGCTAAGTCTGCGCCGTTATTGAGTCTTGCGATGATATCGACCAAGCCGATGGCGTCGACATCGTAGACAGCAGTGGCATTGGGATAGTCACCCAAAGAAGGCGGATCACCAGTAAGCGCCAAAATGTTCCTCACGCCCAACGCATGCGCTCCGATCAAGTCGGATTGAAGTCCCATCAGATTTCTATCGCGACACGTGAAGTGTAGAATCACGTCAATCTTTGTCTGTGCGCTGATAAGTCCTGAAACGGCCAAGCAGCTCATTCTCGTTCTAGCCATCGGAGAATCAGCAATATTCACAGCGTCAACGCCAACTTCCTTCAGCTTGGCAGCCGCCTTAAGTACTTTCTCAGCATTGGCGCCGCGCGGCGGGTCGATTTCGACCGAGACCACAAATTTCTTCCCCAATTTGGCGGCAAAGTCTGACACGCGCGCATCGGAGGTAATTACAGTGCGATCTCTCGCCTCTTCACCGACCTCGACACTTTGGTTCGTCGGCGATACTCGCTGGAAGGAACCAATTACTCGTCTCATCGCGCGAATGTGATCCGGGGTCGTGCCACAACACCCCCCGACAATCGAAACGCCCAAGTTCAAAAACTTGCCGCAATACTCGGCGAAGTACTCCGGCGATGACACATAGAAAAAACGGCCCTCGTTGTATTTTGGCAATCCGGCGTTGGGGAGCGCCGACAAAGGCATATCAGTCATGCCATGCAGCAGCGCCACAAAGTCATATATTCGCTGCGGGCCAACGGAGCAGTTAGCTCCTAAGATGTCGAGCTTAAGCTCTCGCGCCGCTTCCAGAACCTCCAGCGGGGAACTTCCGCGAATAGTCCTCAGGTCATCGTTAATGCTAACTTGACCGGAAATGGGCAAATCGCAGATCTTACGAATCTCTTCAACAGCAAGTCTCAGCTCTTCAACATCGGGTATAGTCTCAACCATAAACAAATCGACGCCGCCTTCAAGCAGTGCCGTCGCTTGTTCCGAAAAAAGACTTCGCGCCTCCGCCGGAGTAAGACCGCCGAAGCGGCCAATCAGTTTTCCCAAGGGGCCGATTGACCCGGCGACCAGAATGTCCTTGCCGGAAATCTCGCGTCGATCGCGTGCAATCTTGACACCGCGATAATTGATCTCCCGAACCAGGTCTTCGAGTCCGTGTTGAGCAAGCTTGAGCCGATTGGCTCCATAGGTATTCGTCTCGATTAGATCACTACCGGCATTGATGTATTCTTCATGAATGGCGCCGATGAGCTGCGGATCGGTAAGATTCAAGTGATCGAAGCAGTGATTGAATGAAACGCCCTTTGTATAGAGATATGTCCCCATAGCGCCATCACCAAGGATAGCACCCTGCTTAAGGCGACTTAAGAATGGATTAGACATGTGTGCCTTTAGAGGCCGAGTTCAGACTTAACGATCTTGACCGCAGCAACCATGTTTCGGAGCTTTGCTGCAGATTCTTCCATCGTGCGTGTCTTGAGTCCGCAATCGGGATCAATCATCATGAGTTCTGCGTCAAACACCGACAATCCCTTCTTGATACCAGAGACTATCTCGTCGACGCTTTCAATTCGATGGCTGTGAATATCAAGAACACCATAGGCGATTTTCTTAGTGAACTTGGGAGTCTTGAACACATCAAGATTTGAGTATCCTGAATTGGCGAATTCCAAGTCAAGTTGATCAACCGGTAGATCGAGGATTCGCGGGTAAATCGTCTTGAAGTCCCCGTAACAGATATGGGATATTGTCATCGCTTTGATTCCGGCAGTTACGATGCCCATCGCTTCGATTGCGATTTCAAGTTCTTCCGGGCGGGTGGATATAGCCGGCTCGTCAATCTGGATGTAGCGGGCGCCAGCGTTTTCCAGATCCTTGACTTCATCATGCAACAAACGCGCAAAAGCCAACACAACGTCTCGGCGAGTATCATAGTGTGTGTTAAAAGACCAGTCGCACATTGTGTACGGGCCAGTCAGCATTCCCTTGACCGGTTTTTTCGTCAGTGATTGTGAGTACTTGTACATTTCGACCGTCATCGGAATCGGGCGTTTGAGCGCGCCGGCGACAATCGGCTTACGATAATAGCGATTGCCGTATGAACGGACTAAATCACTGATCCCCATGCCTTCGAGCTTCTCAGCGAAATAGGTAGTCATATCGCCGCGTTCCATTTCGCCATGCACCAGAATGTCGATTCCGATTTCTTCCTGGAGGGCAATGATCTCGCGAGTCGCCTGCAACTCAAGTTCTACCAACTGCTCATGCGTGATTTTGTTGGTCGAAAACGCCGTGCGCGCCTTTTGTAGGTAGTCGGGCTTAGGGAAGCTACCGACACTCGTGGTTTCAAGCATTCTTGCTACCTCCATTAGTCTCGGCAACGGCTTTCGTCATGAGTCTGATCTTTGCTAACGCCTCACGATGCGGGAGGAACTCCAGTCCGCACGACGGGCTGATATAGGCATCAGGGCTTTGCGCGGCGATTCTCTTCAGTGTCTTCTGCAATTGTGCCGGTTCTTCCATCTTGATATTGCGGGCATCTACAATTCCAAAACAGCACTTGAACTTGCCGCCGAGTGAAATCAAACTATCAACGTTGGCCGGGTGCGATACGCAATCGGCCGCTATTACATCAATTTTCAATTGGCCAATCTTGGGCATCAGATTGTTGATGTTGCTAAAATAGTAGCAAGTCCAAAATTCAGCTTTCAAGCCGTTGGTTACGCTATTCAGAGCCGAAAACGCGAGATCGGCATCTTCGGGGCTATAGGGCAAGCAAGGATCGTCAAACTGGATGTGCGTCGCCCCTGCTGAAATTAGCGCTTCAGCTTCGCTTCTCAGCGCCGCGCTTAGGGCCTCAACTAACAACTTCTGACTGCCATAGTGTGAATTGTCTGACAGCAGTGCAAAACTGTACGGAGCAGGCAGTATTGCCTTGATTGCTTTGCCAGCTTTCTTCGAAGCAAATCGAAACTGATTGACGGTAATCGGATCGCGCCACTGTACTGCGCCGGACACTTTTGGCTTTCGATAGTAAACATTGTTATCAAACCAGCGTAACAGCCCGCCAATTTCGAATCCTGCAAGGTGCTTTGCCAAAGGCGTTACGATATCGTCCCAGCGAATCTGACCGTCAGTGGGAAGATCAACTCCTGCTTCAATCTGCTCTGAGATTACTCGCGCAGTTACAGAGTCGAATGCCTCATCAAGTTCAGCCCGCGTGATTTCCTTCTTGTCAAAACGGTGCAGCGTCTTACGAATGTTGACCTGCCCCTTCTCTGAAGGAAGCTTTGGATAGTTACCGATACATGTAGTTCTTAACATAGACGCATACTATCTTTCTTCTCGAAATTTTGCAAATAAATTTGCTCCAAAACCAAAAAAAACCGTCGGTACTTTTAGCACCGACGGCATATTCAGAAAGCGCAAGAAACTCAGCTTCCGACCATGGTGCTGTCGAAAGCATCCATTCGTTCCTTGATCCGTTTATCAATATTGATGGCATCTGAATCGTTGTAGAATTCCTGGTCTTCAAAGCGTGAAACAGCTTTTAGCTCCGCCAAAACTGCGAGAATCTTGAGAATCGAGTTCTCGATTACGGCGAGCGATGCCGGCACTTTCCCTGAGTTATCACCGATATCACCCCGCTGTAACCCCATTTGCAGGAGTTGTACGCGTCCACTGATTGCAGTGGCTACGTTGTTCAAGTAATGCGACAAGGTGGCAATGGCGATATTCTTGGAACGAATCATGCCTGCCAGCCGCTCTTCTGCCAGAAGCTTGCCGGAGAGTTCCTGGCGCGCCTTGAAGAGGCCTTCAATCATTAAGTATGACTTGCACAGCTCTCGGTTTGCTCTGCTTAGTAGTTCATTATGATTGCCAATGTCAATACCGATGTGACCAGCCGCCGTAATGGTATCGTCCAACAATTCAAACGCAAGACCGTCGAGAAATTCGCGTTGTAGACCAAGCCTCATAGCCAATTCGTGGACGTGGATTGCATTTCGCTCAATAACCTTGAGATTTGGTGTTTGGATATTTCTTGCAAGAATGTTGGCAAGTTTGATAATGGACAGGAGCACGTCGTCCCGGTTTTCTTGGTGCAACTGGTGATGACTGCGAATAATGCGCTGAAGATCCTCAGGTAAGCGCCACTTGCTGGCAATTACACTTCCAAGTTCCGCATGATCGACATCAAATATTCTGCGCTCGGCATCAAGAATGTCTTCACCGGCCTCTTCTGACAAGGCGACTTTAACATAATGTTCAGGATACGCATTTAGAATGTACAGCTTGCCAATGTCGTGCAAGAGTCCAGCAACAAAAGCTTCTTCCGGATTCTTCTGACCGACTTCCTGCGCGATACGCCGCGCCAACAGACTTACGCCGATGCAGTGGAAGTAAAAGTGTCGCAGAGTATCTTCGCTTAGAGCCGCACCCTTCTTTGGAGGGGTAAATACCGACACAGAAAGAGCAATGCACTTTATTGCGTTGGCGCCCATGACCCTGATACCCTGATGCACGGTCTTGATCGCCGCATTGCGACAGTAGTAACTTGAGTTGGCCATCTTTAAGACCTTAGCAGTTAGCGATGGGTCTTTCAAAATGATGTTCGCGATTTGATCGGGGGAAGTTTCTTCGGAAGAGACTGCCTCTAGTACTTTGATGAGAGTGTCCGGTATTGAAAGAAGATCTTTTGAAGAGTCAACATTATCAAGGAGGCGAATCTTTTCCATAACACCACCAGCGCGAGAAAGGCCATTGTGATTACTTTCTCTATTTATCGGCTGTGTGGCAATGAACTGAAGCAGAATCGTCAGGCAGTAATCATTTGGCAGGCAGCGCCAATAACTTTGCCTAATTGTTCCATTTTGAAGGGCTTAGTGAGTACGAAGTCGGCATGTCCGGCATGTGCCTTTTCGAGATCAGCAATATTGTCCCAACCGGAAAGAATAATCACTGGAGTGCGCGGCGAGTGCTTTTTGACTTGTTCGGATATCGACCAGCCGCTTATATCCGGCAATCCTGCTTCAGCTATGACAAGGTCAAACGGCTCTTGTCGGAACAACCTGAGCGCTTCTTGCCCGGTTTCAACTGTCGTGATCTTGTGTCCCATTCGAGTAATGATGTTCGATAGCAGCTCTCTAATGACCTCTTGATCGTCGATCCCGAGAATGCTCAAACTACGTTGTTTCTCGCGCTTTCGTACGTCGCGAGGCACTCTCCAGACTATTGACTCTAAACGCCCGTTGGGGCTGGACACAGCAAATTCACCCGCAAGATTACGAAAACTCTCGGGAAAGTCTGATGCCGATTCAACGGATTGCCAATTCTGTACATCCAGGATTCTGTCTCGGAACCTCCGCATTTCGACTTCGCTCGTCGTCACCTGAAAATTGCGATGCTCTGAATCTTCAAAAGCGGATAAATAAAGTCTTGCCTCGTGAGAGCTGCCAAACAAATGCTCTACTAATGACTCGATCGCTCGCAATGTTTCCGGACGCTCTACTCCGAGCTTTGTGGTGTCTACGTTGCTTTCAATTCGGTGCCAAGTTACGAAATCGGTATGCGAAGCACCGTTGCTTGGCATAATCACGCTACTACTCTCAGCAAGATTAACACCAATAGGATTCGCCGCTACAGTTTCAATTTTGGTGTCGGGACGCGGATCCGGTTTTTCGACTCGAGTCAATACCTCAAGTCGCAACGCAGCCAAGTCGGCAATTCTGCGATACAACTCAACACCTTCTCGCGGAGCAACAAGCTCGCTACTGGAAAACAACAACACTGCACCGAAACGTCTGTCACCTGCTTTCACTGGAATCGTGACTTGTTGCAGGGATTCCGGCAGATCAGAGATAGCTTTTTGGACGAGCCCCTGCTGATCATCAGGAGCGCGTTCGACAATTACAGCTTTGGAAACAAAGCACTCGGATTCATCTCCGACTATCGAATTTGTCAATAGCGACGAAATCAGCGCCTGTTGGCGGTTCTTTGAGATATCTGATGGGAACTTGAATCCGCTGTGTTCGGACTTCGAGTAGTTTGCTGTCGGTGAGGGCAAATCGAGCGAAATCAGTCGTGCTTTCTGACCGGGTACCAATTTTGTTGATATATCCGCCAAAGCATCCAGGACATGATCAGGTGTCGACGATTCAAGTATCCGCCGCAAGTGCGATTCTAACTGCTGGACAGAATTGCGGAAGTTGTCACCGTCGCGTTTTGCCATGAATAAGAAGTGAAGATCTGCCAAATAGACTGATGCAACACGCACAGCCGAAAGTTTCTCTTCAGAAAATTCAAGAGATGCGCTTTCACTTTCAAGTAGCAACACCAAGTCCTCGCGCTCGGGGTATGGAATCGGTACAAACAAGGTCTGACGCGGTACCGAATCAAAACCCTTCCCCGCCGGTGTAGACTTTGGTGAAGTCAGTAGAAGGAGTTTGCGTTCGCTCACAGAACGGCTAATTCCATCCAGCTTGCGCCGGTCAAGAAGAAGTCCTGTTTCTGCTCCCCCTGAAGAAGCTTGTATCCTGAATTCACCATCCATGTCGCGAACCACAAACTTTATGCAGTCAGCGTCAAAGAACTTGCGAACTCGTTCAAACTCCACTGCCTCGCGAAGCTCTAGATTGCCACCAATTCCCCGTCTAAAGAACAGCTCTTCCGTAATCCGTTTGGCCTCTTCCGATGGCTTGAGGCGATCTTTTAAGCGAAGTATCTCTTTTTCATTACGAACCGATTCAAGCAAAGAAGCAAGGTGATTGCTCGCAACGTTTATTGCGGTTACGCGGCGCTGGTTAAAGTGAAATGGCTTAGTCGAAAGCAGTGCAATTGATCCAAGAATACGATCTCTTGCACGTAACGGGAACACAGAAACTGACAGGAATTCTGAGCCGGCAAATAGGCTTGCTGTTGCCTGGTCGGCATCCGAGAGGTTCACCACATTTTGAACTCGCCCCAGTTTTTGCACTCGGCCAAAGATATCTCCACCGACACTCAGGCGTTCAAGACGTTTCGTGATTTCGGGCGAGATATTGGAAAATGCCGCGAGAATAAGCTCTTCGGTGTTTTCTTTGAAGAGCACAACAGCTGCACCGTCGGCTTCTGCACGCTTTAGAAGTTGGTTGATGCTCAGATTCAGAATCTCGACAAACGAGAACGGCTGTTGCGAAAGGTCCTGAATATTGAGATAAAGCGAACGCCATTCTTCATCGTCACTCTTCTGCACTTCGCTCTGGTGCATTGAGGAAGCAATGTTACCTACACCCCAAATCAGACATAGTAGGCCGCCGGCAATGAGCAACTGAGATACTGCGATGATCCAGTAACCAACCGAAGGCACAAACTGATTGACGAATGCCGGAAGTCCAAGCAGTAGCTGCAAAAGTCCGGCGACCAAGCAGAGTACTAATCCGAGAATAATCTTCTGCCAACCGTTTTCCGCAACGCCTCGTAGCCGACGCCGGAATCGGGGCACAAAAAACAACAGCACCGCGGCTGATATGACTATGAAAATGCCATAAAGATCAAACTTCATTGTAATTCCTCCCGCCGGGGGTCTCCGGCGGCATAATCTGTCGCAGACTTAGCTGCTTCGGTAAGTAAGTCGAAACGTCTCAACGACGCTTCTTAAAGAGAATCGAGATTCCGAGTGCGATTATAGCCGCCGGCCACAAATAATCCCAAATATCGCCACTAATGACATCAAGGTTCTTAAGAAGAAACAACACGCCAAGTGCGAGTATTACAAAACCGACAAACATCGCCCTACTCCCCGTAGTCTTGGCTAAGATTAAAGGCATTTTTTTGCAGCCTGCAAGGGATTTTTCCGACGAAAACTCGTCCTGCCCAATAAAAAAAGGGTTATGGGAGAACGCTCCCATAACCCTAAGGTCGTAATGTCCAGACCGGTTATGCTGCTAGTACAGGCACGGCTCCGGTCCACCGAGATAGATCCAGTTGACCAAATAGACCACATCGGACACGTTTGTATCACGGTCGCAGTTCACGTCACCTGTAATGAACAACGGAACTGGCGACGGGCCGCCTCCAAAAATGTAGTTGATCAAATACGTAACGTCGGTCACGTTAACGATACCGTTGCCGTTGGCATCACCGAACGTATAGATCCACACCACAACCGGCATGCTGAAAGGTGTATTCGTCGCCGTCGACGAGTTGATTATCAGATTGCCCGTGTGACGTCCAAGCCCAAGTCCGACTGGATCAGACCGCACGGCAATACTATCCAGCGTAGTCCCCGAAGTTGGAATTGGTGTCAACCACGGAACGTCGGCTGAGGCTGTCCAATCAACACATCCACCAAATATGTTGTATATGGCAACATACTGGAGTGCACTTCCCAATTGAGTGTACTTGTACAAGTAGAGGAGCGAATCGTTGGACAGATACAACTCCGCAATGCCCGGCGTTGGTTGCACGGTAAAAGTAATGGCGATTTTACGCGGGGGATCCAACGAGACGTCAGATCTAACTACAATAGTGTCCAGATAAATTCCAGGCGACAACCCGGCTACTCGTGCGCGAACCGATACCGTCGCTTGACCTCCGGCAGACACCGGAGTCGCCGTCAACCATGGCTGTGTAAATGATAGTGACCAGTTCAGCGCCGGCACCGAAACGGCTTGAGTAACCGTAAATGTCTGCGCGGGAATGCCAGGATAACTGCCGCATTCGACATCAAAGAAGGCAATCGACGTCTTATTCACGAACAGATTCTGCGGTACCTCCATTTTCCAGAAGGTCACAGCAACGCGGCGAGGCGAGTTAACAGCATTACTCGAGGTAATTGTAATCGTGTCGTAGTGCTTGCCGAAATCCACAAGATTGCGATCGAAAGTTAGTGTAACTGGTTCTGGAGTCCCTTGAACGGCGGTTCCAGAGTTGCTGCTAAGGCCCAACCAGGCGTTCTTCTTGGTCAACGTCCAATTCATGACGCCACCGCCATTATTCTCGATATACAGAATTCGATTAGCAGGATTCTGAGTATCTGAGCCGACAACGAAGATTGAATCTGGCGAGAATTCGATCACAGGAAATGCTGAAAACAATTCGAACACGACTTTGACCCGGCGAGGACTGTTGATCGCAGTCGGGTCACTGATCAAAATAGAATCAACGTACACCCCTGCAGTGAGTCCCGTATTATCAATGCTAACTGAGACATTTGATGGGGCAGTACCATTGTACGATGAAAGCGAGAACCACCCGGCGTTTTCTGTGGCTGTCCAGTTGAGGACGCCCTGACCAATGTTGTTGATCGCGAAGGCCTGATTTGCCGGGTTTGTCCCGTTTTCCAGTCCCTGGAATCTGAGACTGTCTGGAACTACCTGGATCGTCGGTGGAGGAATAGTCAATGTCAAAGTCACTGGAAACTTCCGCGGACTATTGCTGGCGTTAGGAGCGGATATGCTCACGGTGTCATGATATGTCCCAGCAGTTAGTGACGCTGTATTTACAGACACCACCATTGCTGTCGGCGCAGTACCATTAGAAGGCGAAAGCACTAACCAGCTACTCAGCTTTGTCGAAGTCCAGTTGAGGACTTGCCCGCCAACATTGGTAATATTTTGAATCTGAGAAGGCGGATTGCCCTGGCCGACCTGGCCGTTGAATGCAAACGAAGGCTGACTCAATTGGATGATTGCAGGCGGTTGAGGATTGCCAATCTTAATTTCGCCTGCCTTGAATTTGGGTTGATAGCCGTTGCCAAACGGAGGCGAGAATTCATAGGTGCCAGCGGGCGGAACAAAAGAAGAATCAAAGACCACGAATTGATCCGGAGCACTGCCACTCACAGTATACCAAATAGTGTAAAGCAGACCATCTCCTGCCGCCAACGGATTCTCGGCGCTGAAATCTGCAAACCCTACCAAAATGCGTCGATTTAAGGGATCATGATTGGGGGTGATTCTAGGACCGGGAGGTAGCCTGGTTCCAATGTATGACACCGAATCATACGTAATGTCGGGTGAATTCCAGGTTAGTCCAATCGAGTAACCACCAACCGGCGTGTCGGTGTACGCCGTTACCGGCAGACCGACTTTCAATCCGGCGTTCGTAGTTACTTTGCCGGCCCGAACTGTGTCGGGCGTTCCAGCATCCTGTGCCAGCGCAGTTCCTGCTAATAGAAACAGAGCCAGCAGAAAAGTGGAAACTGCTCCTGCTCGTCTCATAACGAACCTCCCTCATCCAATAAGGTTGTGTATCGAAGTGTTTTATTACGCAGATTAATACGAATTCACTCCTACGACTAGAAATGTCGAAGTAAAAAGATATGACCTTGGCTGTTAATACAGATTAGAAATAGTGTAACCCAACCACCCATGATAATCAACACTCTTGAATGCAAACTGTCAAGAGCTAATTGAGGCAACTGCAAGTTTGAATGCAACTTTGGTGCATTCCTAACACACATTGGCACAACAACAAAAATCGGGCGACCAAAGGTCGCCCGATTTCCAAGCTCTCTTGATTTTTACACTACTTCAAAAGTGTCATTTTCTTCGTAATTGATGTCGCACCTGCAGTAAGTCTGTAGAAGTAGATCCCCGATGCCGCGCTTTCGCCGTTGCGAGCCGGATTCCATCTAACTTCGTAACTTCCCGCCTGCTGAAAATCGTCCACGAGGCAATCTAGCTCTTGACCTAGAAGATTGAAAATGGTCAGTTTGGTACGAGCCGCACTCTTCAACGAGTACTGAATCGTGGTCTCGGGGTTGAATGGGTTAGGGAAATTCTGTTCCAGCACAAACTCCTGCGGAAGCACATTGTCTTCTCTGTGGTCAATATCTGTGGAAGTGTACTGGACCGAGTTTGCATATATGTCAAATCCTGAGCCGGCATTTCGGTTGTCTTCCCATACACTGTAATAGTAACCGCCAATCATAGTCATTGATGGAGAAGCTTCTAAGCGACTGACCGCGCTATTGCTGATCTGCAGGTTGCTGCCGAGAGCGAAGCCGTCATTTCTCATAAGCTGCATTTGTCCGCGGGTACCGCTGCCATTGAGCTTTAACCACCAAATGGCAAGTCCGTCGTCGACATCGGCAGCGATCCGAACATCACTGAAGAAACCGGGGACATCACTAACTTCAACAGCAACAAAGGTTGGCGCGCCAAGACCGTCAATGCCATACATTCTGACACTGATTTCACCGTTTTTGTTCTCTATTGTCGCGAAATGGAAACCGCCTTCGGAATGGTTCGAACAAACGTCAATATCCTGGATTTGGACATTTGCTGTGTCCACGCCAAGCATCTGAATGGATCCCAGGGGCGAACCAACATTGTTGAATCTTTGGAAGAAAGCTGCCTTTCTTCCTCCAATAATTGAAAGCCATGCAACCATGTGAGTGCCATCACTTGCTGCGGCAATGTGACTTTCCAAGTTTTCTATCATCGCAGCGTCGATTGAGACTTTGAGATTCGAACCTACCGAGGCACCTGAAGCATTGTACCGCTGCAGGTACACTTGACGAGAATTGTCTCGCTCATCAATCCAGGTGATGAATGCTTTTCCATCTGGCAAGACGTCAATATCTGGAAGGCTCTTCGGTCGCGAAGTTCCGTCACTATTCACAAGAAGGTTGGCGCCTTGCGGCAATCCAGTGGAACTCATCCTTTGAGCAAAGATGTTCTGACCCTGCAAGCCACTGCTGGTCCTCGAGTCCTCCCAGACAGCCCAAATTTGACCAGCGCTGGCCGCTCCAACTCTGGGGTTCTTCTGAACCGCGATGCCGGCGTCGTCATTGATCTTGGATTCAAAGCCCAGAGGCAGACCCGCCGCCGACAGAAGCTGCAACTTGATGTCCCCTTGATCCGAACTACGATCATGCCATACCACGGCCACGGCATTTGACGTTACACCTGCAATATCGGGAGTCAATTGCTGCGCGCCGTTGACGTCGTCATTGAGTCGATAGTTATTACCCGTTTTCGCTAAAGAGGTTGAGATTGACTGAGCATAGACATCGAGATTCCCATTTCGTTGGTCGATCCATGCAGCTGTCATGCCGTTTGCTGCCTTTGCAATGGCAGGGAAAGCTCTCTCGTGCTTCAGTCCATTGTCCTCCAACTTCACGTTACCGCCCGAAGCCGCGCCTGTCTTTGCAATCTTCTGAGCTTCAATTGAAGCAGTTGTGGAGAATTCAGCCCAAGCACAAACAGCACCGGAGTCAGCGGTGCTTTCTGTGTTAAGGTCCCAACAGATATCCGAATCGGAATCGTTCACGCGGATCGGTAAACCGATTGGTGCTGACGATGTCGAGATCACTTGCGAGTACACGGACTGGCCGCCATTGCGATTAGAAATCCAGGCCGCGAGATAGCCAATTCCTTTCAAAAATGCCAATTTCGGCATAAACTGATAGTCGGAAGCAAAGCCTGCATCGAGGATCAATTCTGGAAAAAGTGGGGTGCCAACATCGGTATAGATGCGAAAATAGACATCCCCGTTTCCTGTTCTCCCGTCTTCCCAGACAACAGCAAAATCACCCGCAAGTGTCGAGACTACTGAGGGTGCTATGCGATACGGTGAGTCGACTGCGGCATTAATCTTGAAGTTTCCTCCGGAAAGCGAGCCGTTAGAATTCAGAATTTGAGCGAAGATATTGGAACCGTCGCGAGAATCTTCCCAGACAATCACAAAGCGGTTTCCAGACAGTATTGCAATGTCGGGCTGGTTTACGAAGTTACCGGGAGTAGCGTCGTCAATTCGGAATTCAGCTCCGCTCGAACTGAAGCTATAATCAAACGACTTTGCATAGAGTCCGTTGTCGTTTTCCTTGACGTAAACTATCACAACAAGTCCGGTAGCGTTCGCAGCCACGCGCGGCTGCCTTAACGTAACTGGCGGATTGCCGCTATCAATAAATCTATTGGCACCGACGGCCGCGCCAGAGACCCCGATTGGTTGCGCCATGATTCGCCAATGGCCGTTACGTTCATCTTCCCAAACCACAACACCTTTACCATCAGCAAAATACGCAATATCACAATCGCGTTGATCGAAAGTCGATGCTTGGTTATCCGAGTTCACTCTATAATCACCAAAAAGCACATCAGCGCGGTTCCACATTGGACCCGCGGAGCTAACGTCTGACTCAGAAGCGCTGTTTTGCGTCGAAACCGCCAATGCGGATCTGCGACTCATTCGCTTTTCAAACAAACTCGAGTCGCTTGTTGCAAAGCTGTCGGAAGTACAAAGCAGTGTCGCTAAGATAATGATGACAAGACTGTGGTATCTCATCCACCCTCCAATTTCTATTCCGAGCCTATCATTGCAACTTGTGTGCCGAGTATCTAACTGTGCTCACAAATTGACGGAATCGCTTGGACGGCAAGTCCAGTAAACGTCCCAATTACTTGACTCGCGTAATCTACTGTCAGTCAACACCTTGCCTGTAACCTATTTCGACAGTTCTTGCGACATGATTGTTCTCAATTAGTTGTTTACGATTATATCATAAACTGAATCTGTCCCGATGAGCAAAGGCTTGCAGATTCTTTGCTTGACGGGTCGAAGTCGGAATCCCAACGACCTTATCTGTGCACTAATCACAAGATGGTCCGCTTCATTCCGAAGACGCTGTAACCTCGCAAGTTGCAAAATCAATCAAGACTTATTTTATTGGTAACTCGTCAGTTCCTGATAGTATAAGATGTAACCTATGGGAATTCAATGAATCAGAAACGACTGTATAAATTCTACCTGTTTGTTGTCCTAGGTGTAATCCTTGTGGGAAGCATCGGGATGGCTCTTGCATATAGCTACCAGGATGAGCTCCCTTCAATTGAAGAAATCTACAACATCGAACCGGCGGTCGTAACCCGCATTTATGATATACATGGAGAACTGCTTCAAAAGTATCATTACGAAAACCGCACGTTGGTTCCTTATAGCAAAATCCCAGCGCACTTAATCCAAGCATTAGTCGCCACAGAAGATGATCACTTCTTCAGTCATTGGGGGGTCGACTGGCGCGGTCTGATGCGAGCAGTATTTAGAAATCTCTTTTCCGGATTTGGCTCAGGAGGCGGCGGATCGACAATTACGCAACAGCTATCCCGAATGCTATTTTACGATCGCGAGATATCTTTAGAGCGCAAGATCAAGGAAGCTCTCACTGCTGTTAAGATCGAACGCACTTACTCCAAGAACGAAATCCTCGAAATGTACCTCAATACGTACTACTACGGTCACGGCGCATATGGAATCGAGACAGCCTCGCGGACTTACTTCAACAAGAGCACCGAGGCGCTTAAAATAGAAGAGTCCGCATTGTTAATCGCGATTGTCAATGCACCGGCACGGTATTCTCCGGTCAATCATGCGGACCGCGCACTCAATCGCCGCAACTACGTGCTATCGAGAATGGAGGACGAAGACTATATCAACTCCAAGATGGCCGATAGTCTTAAGCATCTGCCGATTGCCATAGATTTTTCGCTCGATAACTCAGGCGAAGCCCCCTACTTCACCGAAATGGTTCGTCAATATCTTGTCGAAAAGCACGGCGAAGACGAATTCTATGGTGGTGGACTCGCCGTATACACAACGCTCGATGCCGGACTGCAGAGAATTGTCGAAAATTCTCTAATCGCGCAAGTCGACTCGCTACAACAACGTATGGAACGGCGCCGACACTTGGGCAACCCCGAGTACAGTGTCCCCGAGTATGACTCATCCGGCAATATCAGGGGATATCGATTCAAGGAAGTCCAGGGAGCGTTTGTCGCGATAGACAACCGAACTGGCGACATCATGGCTTTGGTCGGTGGTAAAGACTTTCGTAAATGGAAGTTCAATCGCGCCGTGCAGGCAAAGCGACAGCCTGGTTCAACATTCAAACCATTCGTTTACATGGCGGCAATCGGCAGTGGGATGCACGCCTGTGATATTCTCTACGATACTCCGATTGCAATGACAATTCCTGGATCAGATGTTTGGAGTCCAAGAAATTTCGATGATGAGTTCCTTGGCGCGATGACAATGCGCAAGGGGTTGACGATGTCGCGCAACTTGATTGCGATAAAGCTGCTTCAGCAAGTAGGTGTTGACAATGTAATTGCCACTGCCAAGAAGATGGGCATTACCAGCCCGCTGACACCAAACGCGGCCCTCGCCATCGGTACTTCAGAAACCTCGCTCTTGGAGATTGTAGGCGCGTATACCAGCTTTGCCAATCTTGGCATTCATGTCGAACCTCGATTTATCCTCAAAGTCGTGGACCGATACGGCAACGTGTTGGAGCAGAGTAATGCTGCGACGCGCAAGGCTGTCGCCGACCCAGCTGAGACCTATATCGCGGTCAGTATGATGCAGTCAGTCATGGACGATCGTCAAGGCACGGCAGTTTCAGCTCGTTCACGCGGATTCCAACGTCCGGCAGGTGGCAAGACGGGAACATCCGATAACTTCTGTGATAACTGGTTCATTGGATACACGCCACAAATTACAGCCGGTACGTGGATCGGTTACGATGACAAAACTTCTATCGGCTACAATCAGGCCGGTTCTACCAACGCTTTGCCGATATGGACTGACTTTATGATTGCTGCGCATGAAAATCTACCCGTCGAAAATTTTGTCGAACCAGCAGGAATTGTGCACGAGACAGTTTGTCAGGATTCAGGCAAGAAAGCGACTTCTGGCTGTCCCCATATTGGTGACGAGGTGTTCTTACAAAATCAACGATTAGAGGATTGGTGTCCCATCCACAAGGGACGAAAGGGCATTTGAACTGACTGAGGGGTTGATAGAGAACTACAGGCTATTTCTAATCTTCGAAAGCTTCTCTTGAAATTCTCGCGCCTCGCCTTTTGACAAGCCAGCCTCAACCAAAGCTTCTTCACTTTGATCGAATGACTTGAGATTGTTAAACAGCAGTTTGAGCTCAATTGAAGAGAACTGCTGTGCGTCGAGCTGGTAATCTTCGAAAGCTTCCCACGCCACCGGAACGACCTGCTTCACAAATTGCGCCATCGCTTTTGCATACTCGCGAATTTCAGCCTGGGCGTGTTGGTCCAAGCGCAATTTCAGGAAATGAAAGAGATTGTGAAGATCGACCTTCCAATACCATTGCGTGTACAGCGAAAGCGGCAGATTGATGCGTGCGATTTCTCGAGCCACACCCGAATCGATCGCTTTCAAATACTCGTCATACAAATGGCGGTTGCTGGTATTGAGGAATGCCAGAAACGACTCGCGCACGGCAGGGTCCACTTCAGCCTCTTCCCTACCTTGGCGATTAGTCGTGGACTGTTGCTTGACATCTTCCGGCTTGGGTACGTAGAAGTCGTCTTCCATCACCGAGTAACGACCGGAGTACTCGTTGACATTCGCCGTACGATGCCGTATCCACTGGCGGGCAATGAAGATGGGGAGCTTGACATGAAACTTGAATTCTACCATCTCAAACGGAGTCGTATGTTGATGGCGAATCAAGTAGCGAATCAAGCCACGGTCCTCACGACGCTTCTTCGTACCTCGACCATAGGAAACGCGTGCGGCTTCGACGATTGAATCGTCGGATCCCATAAAATCGACGAGTCGGACAAATCCGCTGTCGAGTACTTTGATTTCCTGATCGATTAGGCCTTTATTGTCATCCATAACGTGGAGAGATATAAGAGATTTTCGTTGGCGAGTCAATCATTTCGTTGGTGCCGGGGGAATTCTGTCACTGTGACAAACGTGATTCCTACAGTTCCGGACCCCGGTCCATTGCTAACGCACGCTCTGTAAGCATTCGCAGGTTCTCATGCCAGAACTCGATTTCTTCAAGATTGTCGTTTTTGCTTACCCACCGATAGGCTGTATGCTCACTGCTTATCGTCACTTCGGTCGTACTGGTTCGACAGAGGAAATACACGCCGTACATTAGAACTCCGCGAAATGTCCAGTTGTCAACCATCGTAATCGATAGAATGTCTACATCCGTAATTCCGGTCTCTTCGCGAATCTCCCGGCGTAATCCTTCGTCCCAGGACTCACCCTCATTCAGGCGACCGCCGGGAAGCTGCCATTTTCCTTCTGGCGTCCGAAGAATCAACGCTTGCCCATCTTGGTTTAGCAGCGTCGTCGTCTGCACGATTTGCGATAGAAGGTGATTTGCCACAGCTGACCCCACTATTTGAGTGTCAGAGTATCCAACTCTCGAATGCTATTGCTGTCCGGTTCACGAACGCAACGAAATCCATGCCTTGGATTTCCCCACCATTTGTTTTGGTTTGTCACAGCCCTGCCATTGTAGCCAACAAAATAGGCGTGCGAGGTGTCAAACTCGTCGGCAGTCCACATATAAATCGGCATGTAATCGCTTGCCCAGAGCGGCGACTCTTTGTCAGGCAATCTCTCGCAAACGGCAAATCGCGAACTGTCATCCCAAGTGCATCCTGCATGTTCTCCGTGATGAACAAGAGATCGAACAACTTCTTGAGTCGTCGGCATCCGCCAGACATTCTGTGGCGTGTCCATTAAGGTCTTACCGTCTGCCGACAAATAGCGGCAGAGGCAAAACGTGTCCATCTCAGCCTGGGTCGCATGGCGATATGCATCCTTTGCTTTCAAATCAGTCCCAACGGGAGGCAATCCGTACAACGCAATCTGATTCCATGCAAGATTCGAACCGGTCCCCTCTCCCCCCTTCGCCCATCCAGGTCCTTCCGGCGCCCAGATAAGTCGCACGCCGTTGCCTTCTATTAGCCGTTCAGTGCGAATCCCGTCATCCTGACGCATAAACAGGATCGGAGCATTACCAATCGTTGCCCCCAAAGCCACGCCAATCGGAATTCCGGTAGCGATTAACCAGCGCAGGTTGCGCCGAAACCAATTATGATGCGTTTCGGGAGCTGATTCATCATTCTTGCTTTTCTTCCAATCATACCAGAACATCCCACCAATAATCGCTAGCGCTGCGCTAAGACAGAAGGTTATCAGTAAACCGATCGGATCAGTCATACCTCGAGAGATCTGCAGTTGGAACCACCAAATCCCGAACCATACGCCGACAATAATGAGAAGTGAACCGCCGATTCGCGGCCACATGAGGCAGATCAATGT
The DNA here is from genome assembly GCA_016708315.1 of bacterium. Taxonomy (NCBI): domain Bacteria; species bacterium. Next base: position 411,100 of record JADJGC010000003.1, on the reverse strand, counting down.
CAGGGTAATACACACTGCAAATGGGATTAAATAACGCACCACCATATGAAGCGGTAGTCCCCATGCCTCATAGTAAAGCTCGCCGAAACTCCAGAAGGTCCAGAACGAAGTAATGATCGTCAACAGGATTGTTGCGATCCAGCCTGTAATATGAGTCTTGCCTGAATTCACAATTAATAATAGACGAACGTCGCCATAAACGCAACTGGGGAGGAAAAATTAGTTACGCTTAATCGAAAATTTCTTGATCCGCTTTTCATGGCGACCGGCTTCAAATGCCGTGTCGAGCCAGACTTTGACGATCTTGTCGGCCAATTCGCTTTCGACCCACTTGGAGCCAAGCGTCAAAATGTTTGAGTCGTTATGCTGTCTCGACAGTTGTGCCATTTCTTCGGTCAAAGCATAAGCACCACGGATCTCAGGCAGCTTGTTCACGACCATGTTCATTCCGTTGCCAGTCCAACACACCGTTATCCCGCGATCAGCCTCACGATTTGCAACAGCGTGCGCAACCCGCATTCCGTAGTCGGGATAGTCGGTGGATTCTTCGGAGTCAGTACCAAAGTCACTGACGGTATGCCCGAGCGACTGAAGAAATTGCTTGAGATGTTCCTTGAGCTGGAACCCTTTGTGATCGGCACCGATAGCTATTTTCATGGCGAAAATTATACGCAAATTGAAACTTGGCGCAACATCAAGATTTCAAGAAAGCGACCTGAAGAGCAAAAAAAAGGGCGACCGGTTTCGGCCGCCCAAGTTTGTCACGTCAACGCAGAGTTACACGCCTACGGTCTCATGTGAGTAGACTCTCTTGAGCCAACCGCGCTTGTCATTTCCGTTCTCGATGATATCGGCAAAGGCCGCTTGCAGTTTCTTGGCAATTGGACCCGCTTTGCCGGTTCCCACAGTAATCTTGTCCACTGAGCGAATCGGAGTAATCTCTGCTGCCGAACCCGAGAAAAACACCTCATCTGCAACATAAAGCAACTCACGCGGCAAGTTGCGCTCAAGCACTTTCATACCCATCTCTTTGGCAAGCTGGATAACCGTGTGACGCGTAATTCCGGGGAGAATCGAAGCATTGTATGGAGGCGTGATTAGATTCCCTTCGTGGAAAACGAAGATATTCTCTCCGGAGCCTTCGCTGACCATTCCGTGAACGTCAAGCGCAATGCCTTCAACATAGCCGTGTTCGAGTGCTTCCATCTTAATGAGCTGACTATTCATGTAATTCGCACCGCTCTTGGCAAATGCCGGGAAGGTGTCGGGAGCCATTCTGCGCCAGGAGGAAACACATACATCAACACCATTCTCCATGGCGCCACCACCGAGGTAGCTACCCCAATCCCAGACGGCAATCGCAACGTCAATCGGGCATCCGGACGGATCGACTCCGAGCTGTTTATAGCCTCGATAGGCTACGGGACGAATGTAGCAGGATTCCTTTTTGTTCAGGCGGATAAGCTCAATTTGAGCTTCATTCAACTGCGCTTCGGTATAGGGAATCTTCATGCGATAGATTTTCGCAGAATTGAACAGTCTTCTGGTATGATCTTCAAGACGGAAGATCGCAGATCCCCGCTTGGTCTTATAGCACCGCAAGCCTTCGAAGACGCTGCTTCCGTAATGGATCACATGCGAGAGGACATGGATCTTGGCGTCCTTCCAGTCGACGAACTCCCCGTTCATCCAAATCTTGCCGCCTTCATCAAATGCCATGCGTCCTCCTATAACCTGTCAATCTAATACTATCGATTTAAGAATGGCTCGGGAGATCACGATTCGTTGAATCTCGGAAGTTCCTTCGCCAATTTCCGTCAATTTCATGTCGCGCCACATACGTTCAACCGGAAACTTGGTTGACGTAGCGTCCGCGCCTATAATACCTATCGCCTCAAAGGTGCAAAAGTTGCAAACTTCAGAGGCATATAACTTGGCCATGGCTGATTGCTGGGAGTAGTTCAGTCCCTTGTCTTTCATAACGCTTGCGCCATAGATCAATCCACGCGCGGCTTCAATTCGACAAGCCATGTCGGCGAGTTTGAATTGTACCCACTGCTGGTCTGCCATTGGCTCGCCAAATTGTGAGTTCGTCGCAGCATACCTTGCCGCCGATTCAAATGCACCAACTGATAATCCCAGTGCCATTGCAGCAATCGAAATTCGTCCACCGTCAAGCGTCTTCATGAACTGCTTGAATCCCTCTCCCTCACCACCTATAAGGCTTGACTTCGGCACTTTGACATCGTCAAAATGCAGAAATGCCGTGTCAGAGCCCCTACAGCCCATCTTGTTTTCTTTCTTTCCAACGGAGAACCCTTCAAGGCCCTTCTCAAGGACGAAAGAAGAAATGCCTTTAACACCTCCGCTGCGATCAGTCCGTGCGGTTACAATTGCATACTTGCACAGATTGGCAGAGGTAATCCAGCACTTTGTACCGTTGAGAATATAGTGATCGCCTTGCGGTTCGGCAACTGATTTGGTGGCGCCGGCATCCGACCCTGCCTGAGGCTCGGTAAGCCCAAATGCGATCAAATATGGCTCACTGTCACCAAAGTGAAGATACTTCTTCTGTTGTTCCTTAGATCCAAAATTGTAGATCGGGCCCGCTCCAAGCGAGTTATGGGCAGCTACCGTCAACCCCGTCGAGCCACAGACTCGGCACAATTCTTCAACTATGATTGAATACTGTACGGTATTGGCTCCCATGCCGCCGAAGTCTTTGGGTATCTGGACGGCCCACCATCCTTGACGGTGAATCTTCTCGATTGCAGTCTGCGGAAAAACCTGATGTTCGTCAGCTGCGTTCGAAAGCGGAGCGATCTCCTTTTCACAGAATTCCCTGACTTGTAATCGAAAATCTATGTAATCACTATCTGCAAACATTACTGCCCTTCATTGATGATTGCGCGTGAAATGACCATTTTTTGAGCTTCGGTAGTTCCTTCGTAGATTTCCGTCACTCGGGCATCGCGGAAGTAGCGTTCGACCGGGTATTCCTTGACATAGCCGTACCCGCCATGAATTTGTACTGCTTCATTTGCTACGAAGTTTGCCGTCTGCGATGAGAAAAGTTTCGCCATCGAAATCTCCTTGAGGCAGGAAGCTCCTGAATCAAAAAGAACAGCTGCACGGTAAGTCAACAATCGAGCCGCATCAATTCGGGTGGCCATTTCCGCTAACTTGAACTGCGTCGCTTGGAAATTGATAAGCGGTTGATTGAATTGTTTGCGCTCACGTGCATATTTGACGGCTTCATCGAAGGCGGCCTGAGCGATTCCAAGTGCTTGCGCGGCGACGCCGATACGACCGGCATCAAGCAACGAAAACGCCACTCGTAATCCACGATTCTCTTCACCAAGCAACTGTCCAACCGGAATCTTGCAATCGATAAACGACAACTCTCGCGTATCCGATGCTCTAAGTCCCATTTTCTTTTCGGACTGGCCCAACGACATGCCAGGCATTCCCTTATCGACAATCAGGCATGATACGCCGTGTTTGCCCTGGTCGGGGCTTGTCAATACAAATACGATAAACACCGAGGCATATCCCGCCGAACTGACCCAGCTCTTTGTGCCATTCAGAACATAGTGATCGCCACTTCTTAAGGCACGACACTGCAGCGATCCGGCATCGGTTCCGGCACCGGGCTCGGAAAGAGAATACGCGCCGATGAACTCTCCTGCCGCAAGCTTGGGCAGGTACTTCTTCTTCTGCTCTTCTGTTCCGAAACCTTTGATGGCTTTAATGACTAGCGAATTATGTACAGATAAAGTTATAGCGTGCGCAGCGCAAGCCTTGGAGATCTCTTCAATGGTCAGAGCATAGCTGAGGCTATCGACGCTTAAGCCGCCATATTCTTCAGGAGCAAACAGGCCAAAGTACCCAAGCTCCGCGGTTTCGCGAAGGAGCTCGGCGGGCATTTCAGCCTTTGCATCAAGTTCTTCAGCAATCGGCTTAAGCCGCTTCTCGGCAAAATCGCGAGCAGTGTCGCGCATCATGATCTGATCTTCGCTAAGACTAAAATCCATAAACCGAGAATCTCCTCATCCGATCATTATTTTGCATTACTGTTCCAGCTCGCTTTTGCGCAGCTAATTTCTGACTCTAATTGGTAGCGCTTCCGTATATGTAGAAACCGCGACCGCTTTTACGCCCAAGCCAACCTGCTTGAACCATCTTCTTCAGTAAAGGACAAGGCCGATACTTCGGGTCGCCCAATCCGTTGTGCATCGTTTCGAGAATTGCCAGACAAACATCCAGCCCGATGAAATCTGCAAGTGTCAATGGACCCATCGGATGGTTCATTCCGAGTTTCATGACTGTGTCAATCTCCTCTTTGCCGGAGACGCCTTCCATGAGGGCGTAAATTGACTCATTGATCATTGGCAGCAGAATTCTATTGGCTATGAAACCGGGATAGTCATTTACTTCTACAGGCGTCTTGTCAAGCTTCATCGCCAGGTCCTTGATTATCGCACAAGTCTCGTCGCTGGTCGGAAATCCACGAATAATCTCAACGAGCTTCATAACCGGTACCGGATTCATGAAGTGCATCCCAATAAACTGCTCCGGTCGTTTCGTCGCCGCCGCCAATTGCGTAATCGGCAGCGAAGACGTATTCGATGCAAAAATCGTATCACTCGAACAGATGGCATCCATTTCTTTCCAGAATGCAGTCTTGACGTCATAGTCTTCGAAGATCGCCTCGACAATCAACTGCGCGGATGCAGCTTCCTTCAAGTTGCCGGTCGCGTTGACTCGTGCCAATGTAGCGTCGGCATCAGCCTTAGAGATTAACTCACGTTTCACCTGTCGTGCCAGATTAAGCTTGATCATCTCGACACCGCGCAAAAGCGAATCAGGCGTCGAATCCATCAACGTCACGTTGTAACCCTTCTGAGCAAAGACGTGGGCAATGCCATTCCCCATCGTTCCCGCACCGGCCACCGCGACATTTCTGATCTCCATCGTAATTCCTATTCCAGTCGCTTAGACTAATTCGATTGCCAGAGCAACAGCATTACCGCCGCCCAAACACAATGTAGCCATTCCCGTTTTTTTGCCACGGTCTTTCAGCGCATAGATTAGCGTCGTTAAGATACGTGCTCCCGATGCGCCGATTGGATGCCCAAGTGCTACGGCGCCGCCATTGACATTGACGCGGTTCCAGTCCCAGCCCAGAGCCTTTCCATCCGCCAACGCTTGAATACTAAATGCCTCATTTGCCTCGATAAGATCAAAATGATTGATGTCCACATTCATCTTTTTCATCAGCTTCTGAACTGCGTAAATCGGGGCAAAGAACAAGTCCTGTGGCGGAGTTCCCGCGACAGCATAGCCGGTCACACGCGCAATCGGCTTAAGACCATTGGCGTCCGCATAACCAGATGAACTGACTACTAGAGCCGATCCGCCATCATTTAGTCCCGGAGCATTGCCGGCCGTAACGGTGCCTTCCTTCTGGAACGCGGGCTTAAGCTTGCCAAGTGAATCGACGGATATGTCTTTGCGTGGTGATTCATCGAGATTGAAAGCAATCGGATCGCCTTTTCTCTGCGGAATCAATACATCAAAGATTTCTTCCTTGAATTTGCCCGAGTCCATTGCCGCGCACGCTTTGCGATGAGAATTGTAAGCGTATTCGTCTTGTTCTTCGCGGGAGATACTGGTCTTCTGTTGGGTGTACTCGGCGGCGCTGCCCATGTGGTAGTTATTAAATGAGTCCCATAGGCCATCTTTGATCATCAAGTCTTCAGCTTGTTGATTGCCCAGACGAAATCCGGTGCGGGCGTTTGGCAGAGCATACGGAGCGTTGGACATCGATTCCATGCCGCCCGCGACGATGACATCGGCATCGCCTGCTTTGATAGCTTGCGAAGCCAACATGACCGACTTCAGACCCGAGCCGCAGACCTTGTTAATTGTGATGCAGGCGACTTCCGGCGGTAGACCACCGTGAATGGCAGCCTGACGGGCAGGAGCTTGTCCGGCGCCCGCTTGGACGACATGACCCATTATGCACTCTTGGATATCTTTGGGATCGACGCCAGCACGACGGACAGCTTCTCGTATTGCAAAAGCGCCAATCTGCGGCGCGGAAAATCCGGCAAGTGAACCCTGAAACTTGCCTATTGCTGTCCTACAGGCCGACAATATTACTGCATTGGGTTGGTTGCTCATTCGGTCTATTCTCCTACTTATCTAAAAGCAAACAGTTTGCATCCAAATAGTGATTATTGGTTGCCAATCAAAATCGTGAGCAAAGGTATGAAAAGTCTTGATATGAGGCAATGGAAATATGGTATCCCTTGTGAAAATTGGAACAAGAATCTACGGGCAGAATTCGACCGTCAAAGCGAATCCTTCAACGGTCGAGAGTCTGAAGTCTATCGGAGCTATTTCGGTTTGGCCACTTGTGCCTTAGTATCAGCAAATCGGGCCTTAATATCTACGATTGGCGCTTCCTTGTTTTGGAATTGCGGAAGAGTCAGCGCATAAGCCTTAGCGTTCGCCTCATTTGCGAAGAGGTTGTTGGTACCACAGGTGCCTCCTTCGAACAACTTGGCGGTTTCCGGCAAGATCGAGACAATTTCATCATCCTTGAAGACGACATCAATGGCTTCAAGGCTGAAGGGATCATATGCCCGGTACTTTACTTCGTTCTTTGGGAATTCCGAGGCTACAACGAACAATGCCTCTTTCGCGCATCCGACATTGATTGGCAAGCCGCCATCAATGCTGAAGATGTGTTGATGTATTCCAAGATCGTAGGTAACGTCACCAAATTTGTGACCATAGCTGAAACCCAGTTTGTTAAACTCATCAGGTCCGCCCAAATCAAAGAACATCTCGATGGCGGAAAGGAATCTCAGGCGATCAGCTACATGTTCTTGAGTCATGTTGAGATCGGTTGCAACTTGCTCAAGGGTCGGAAATTCTTGATTCTTCTTTTCGTTTCTGATGATGTACTCTGCGATGTGCTTTTCTTCATTGCTTAGTATGAAGACGCCGGCGCGATATCGAGCGAGACGCTCGTGTATGTTCAGATTCTCATTGAATTTCCGGAACAAGCTGACCCGCATACTGTCAGTCACGTCAATATCGAGCAGTGCTGCTGCCTGGTCGACCGATGCGACATGACCCTTCTTCGCCCACATTTCAAAGAGTTTTCCGACAAGCTGTTTTTCTACACCGACGAATTTGTCCGGTACTTGTATTGTTGATGCTTCACTTTGTGCGTTTCCGTCTTTCTGTCCGCACGAGACCATCATAGGCAATAGCACCAATATGAAGGCAATAGTCAGAAATAAGCGATTGAATGTCATTGTTTATCCCTCGTTCACTTGAAGTTCAAAAAGAAAAGCAGTCGAATCTTAATTATTATAGAATCGCTCTAACTCCGCAAGAGAAAAGCAAGTCCCGGTGCCCATTGCAATGAAGGTGCAAGGTATTTCACAATTGTCATTATCTTCTTCTCGATACCCGAAATAGCGTCCTATCGGCTTTCGGCCACTTAAGCCTATTGGTTTCAATCCCTTGTGGCTTCGCGGCAATAAACCCGCAAATCTGCAAACAAATGATTGATTTGCACGCTTTTTGCGTGATAACCCCTCGGTTGATTAATTGAATCTTACGGAGGTGCAAGTCTATGAATCTAATGCTCAAGTTGATGGCGCTACTAACTATATTGATTGGTACGCTTTCCCTCATCTTTCCGAGTCCAATCATTGCCGCTAACATCATTCGACTGGGATGTCCGATTGATAAGCCGATTGTTGACGGCGACTCGGTTGGAATTCCAGTCTATATTGTGAACGACACGCCACTTGGCGGATTCTCACTCGGATTCTCTTACAATTCCGACAATGTCGAAGTCACATCCGTCCAGCCAGGACCAGCTGTCCAGACTGATGGTTCGGGCAACTTTCTCAAGCAGTTTAAGCCTCTGGAAAACAAGGTCCTAACCGGCTGGATCAACTTCACACCTGAATTCCCACTCGACATTCATGCGACAGAAGCTCTCTTGATGACGCTCTGGGTCCGGATACCAATTGGAACTCCTGCTCAATGCGTCGACTTTGATTCGGCATTCGTAGCTCCTGCCGGGACTTTTGTTCTCGCTCCTCAAGGCGGCGGATCTATCGATCTAGAATTCGTCGACTGCGGCACTGCTGAATTGAATATTATGGGCGGCTGTTCGGGACCGGCTAACACCCCGCCTATCGTAACAGACATTCCTGATCAGACAATCAATGAGGGTGGCGTATTCTCTACTATAATTCTCGACAATTTTGTTTCGGATGCCGAAGACGCTGACAATACAATCTTGTGGACAGCCGTTTCTGCCGTGCCAAACGGCTTCAGCGTCAACATCAATGCAAGTCGTGTTGCGACAATCTCCTATCTTGGCGGAGAGTTCTCTGGAAGCGCGACCTTTACTTTCACCGCAACCGATCCCGGCAGTCTCTTCGCAAGCAACAACGCTACATTCACGGTCAGTCCCGTAAACGATCCGCCATTAGTCGTGAGCATCCCCGATCAAACGGTGGCATACGGGGCGAATTTTGCAACGATCTCATTAGACAACTTTGTAAGCGACCCCGACAATTCAGACAATCAGTTGACATGGTCTGCGTCAGGAAACTCCGCATTGACCGTTTCAATAAATGCCAGTCGAATCGCAACTATCTCTAAACCCTCAGGGGACTGGTTTGGCAATGAGACAATAACATTCCAAGCAACTGACCCTGGGCTCTTGTCTAGTTCAGACGCGGCGACCTTCACGGTTCAGGCACCTGTCGCTGTCATCGTGTTGAATGATGACTCCCTCTTCTTCAGTGGATACCAGAACGGTACAAACCCTGCCGGCAAGCCGGTAATGATCAGCAACGGTGGTAACGGTCCGCTCAATTGGAGTGCATCGGAAACTGCTGATTGGTTGAGCATTACCTCAAGCGCCGGCACCGCTCCGGGTGGTTTCACCGCCAATGTCAACATTGCTGCGCTCGCCATCGGCCGCCACGTAACGCCGATTACAATTGCGTCTCCTGAAGCGTCAAACTCACCCCAGACGATCATGATAGTGGTCGATATAGCGGATGATGTGAACATTCTGCTGTCGCCGGATAATCTGCACTTCAACGCTCTTGTCGGAATCAACCCGGCCAGCCAGCAGATCGGCATCAGCAATGCAAGCCCGTCCGGAATACAATTCGATTGGGGTGCGGTAGAGTCATCGCCATGGCTCTCAGTCAATCCGAGTAGCGGGACATCACCTTCAACGCTTGAGTTCTTTGTAGATGTCGCTGGACTTCTTCCCGGCAACTACAATGCAAAGGTGATCGTCAAACAGATCGCCGGTATCGCAACCGACGTTGATGATGACGAAGATACTGTTGATGTCACGCTTACTGTTGACTCGCCGACTGACGTCGATGACTTGGGCGGAAGCTTACCGACTGTATTCAGTCTTGAACAGAACTATCCGAATCCATTCAATCCGACGACTTCGATTGAATTCAACCTGCCGAAGTCGAGCTACGTTTCGCTCACCGTGTTCAATATCCTCGGTCAAAAGGTCGTCGAACTTGTCAATGGCTCCCTTTCCGCAGGAAACAAGCAAATTGAGTGGGATGGAACCGATTCCAACGGCAGAACCCTTGAAAGCGGTGTTTACTTCTACAAGATCACAGCCGGAGAGTTCTCAATGACGAGAAAGATGATGATGTTAAAATAACGTCCACTCTGCAACCTACAACCGAAGGCTCCCGCTGCAAACGGGAGCCTTTCCATTTTCGGTCTGAATGAGATTTCAGAATTCCGTCACGAACAAAAAGCCCTCGCATTAGCGAGGGCTTTTTGATTTCCCCTTGTGTTCCCCTTGGAGAAAGGTATTTCGCGCTATTTCATCAGTCTCTTTTTGCTGCAAATCGTCAAGTTCGCGATTGTACCTTTCCCTTTGCCTGTCTTTGAGCATATCAAAGACCTTTTCTTCACGGGCCGCACTGATCAGCTTCTCTCGTTTGAGCTCTTCTTGTTTCAGGGCGTTGCTGATAACTTGCTTTTGTGTCGCCATGTTGCTGATCAGTCGCTGTTGATAAAATGCGGATTGCGTCAACCACCGGCAATCAACCCTCTCAATCTTATGCGACTGTAAATCCGAAATCTCTTGTGACATGCGGCTCTGAAGCAACTCCAGATGAGCTTCTTCCATTCGACGAACCCGCTCAGCCTTGGCGAGTTCTTTTTGTCGCTCCATTTTCTTATGCGATTTGATATGCAGGAGCTTCTGAAGGCGAAACTGGAACTTTTTCATTACCCACTATTCATTGCAGTCGGCTGATATCCGATGCAAAATTGGGACTTTCTGAAGCGATATCTTGCTGCAGAAATTCGTTAATCTTCGGCACCTTGTTGATTGCAGTGTCGATTTCGCTCGACGAGCCCTTTACGTACGCTCCGATGTTGATTAGGTCCTCATTCTCGGAGTAAATGGCCAAGAGCTTACGAGCTTCTCCCGCCAAATCACGATGCTGAGGCGATACGATATTGACCATCACACGCGATACCGATTGAAGTATGTCAACTGCCGGATAATGTTTGCGGTGGGCAAGCTTACGCGAGAGCGTGACGTGGCCGTCAAGAATGGATCTGACCTGATCCGAAACCGGTTCATTGAAATCATCGCCTTCGACAAGAATCGTATACAACCCGGTAATTGAACCTCGCTCACCGGCACCAGCGCGTTCGAGCAACTTTGGCAACATCGCAAAAACCGAAGGAGTGTATCCTTTCGTTGCCGGCGGCTCTCCGACAGCAAGACCAATCTCACGCTGTGCCATCGCTACACGAGTGACTGAGTCCACCATCAGAATGACATCGTGTCCCTGGTCGCGAAAATGTTCGGCAATTGCAGTTGCAGTCATTACACCCTTGATTTTCATTAACGCCGGCTCATCAGACGTAACTGCGACTACCACGGAGCGTTTAAGCCCTTCGGTGCCAAGATCCTGCTCGATAAACTCGCGCACTTCACGACCGCGCTCTCCAATGAGTCCGATTACGTTGATTGTCGCTTGTGATTGACGAGCGATCATGCCCAACAGTACGGATTTTCCAACTCCTGACCCAGCGAAGATTCCGAGACGTTGCCCTTTGCCACAACTTGTAAACACGTCGATGGCGCGGATACCCGTTATCATTTGCTTTTCAATTCTTTGTCGCTTGAGTGGATGCGGCGCTCGCGAAGTAATCGGACGCTCGAACCCCGACGTTAGTGCAACACCGTCATCGATTGGCTGGCCAAGACCGTTCAGAATGCGACCCTTAAGTTGGTCGCCGACATTGATCTTCAATACTGATCCGGTTGCTTCGACTACGGAGCCTGGATTGATACCTTCCATATCGCCGTATGGCATTAGAAGAACGAAGTTGTCGCGAAATCCTACAACCTCTGCAAGTACGGCCTCACTGTCAGCCTTGCGATAGATTCGACATAACTCGCCGAGTGAAGCCTGCGGTCCCAACGACTCGATAACGAGTCCGATCACCCGCCTTACTTTTCCATCTAGTTTTATTGTGGATGTGCGTGCTACCGCATCGCGGTATTCTGTCCAGTCAATTTGTCTGCTCATGGAGTCTGATTCTCAAGAAGCTTACTCTTCAGAACTTGCAGTTGATTCTCGATGCGACCATCGGTGTTTCCGGAGTCGGTCTCAATAATGCATCCGCCTGCACTGATGCGCGCGTCCGGTTCGACTACGATGTGACTGACAGCATCATCGACGCTACCAAGGCTATCGATTTGAGATCTGACAAAACTCGCTTGTGCAGGATTTACCCGAACCGTCAGTCGCGTCTTGTCGAGAACCTCTCGGAGACAGGCGTTTATCGTCTCAAGAACGACTTTGGATTCGACTTCACCGCGTGCCGTCGTAATTCGATTGGCAATAGCAAATGCCAAATCGAACAGTTGAGATTCTGCCTGCTTATACAAAGTCTGTCTGTAATTTACGAGAGTGGAAATGGCTTGCCTGAGTTCATTTTCGAGCTGACGTGATGCCGCTAACCCTCGCTGCAAACCAGCTGACTCGCCATCGGCAAATCCACGCTTGTAAGTCTGCTGCAATTCGATTTGGTGGCGCTCTTCGAGTTGCTTGATTCGCTGACCGATTGTCGAATTCTCTTCCAATTCACGACGGTATCGTTCGACAAACTCGTTGCTCCCAATCGGTACGCGACTCGAAGTGAGTGACACAGAAGATAGTATCTTAGACGACGACATCTTCCTTGCCTCCGCGTCCTGAGATAACGATTTGACCTTCTTCTTCCAGTTTGCGGATAGACTCGACGATTCGCTGTTGCGCCGCTTCGACATCTGAAAGGCGCATCGGCCCCATGAATTCGATTTCTTCCTTGATCATCATCGAAACACGTTCGGAGACATTCGTGAAGATTTTGCTCTTGACGTCTTCCGACGCGGCCTTGAGCGCGATCGCGATGTCCTTTGTCTCGATCTCTTTGAGCATCCGCTGGATTGAGCGGTCGTCGAGTAATATGACGTCTTCGAAGACAAACATCATGTTCTTGATCTCTGCAGCAAGATCCGGATTGTCGGCTTCCAGAGTTTGCAGTATGTGCTTCTCGGCTGAAGTCTCCACCAGATTCAGAATGTCGGCCAGTGCTTTAGCGCCACCGGATTGCTTGCTTTCACGGAAGACCGAACCGGAGAAATGCGTGTCGAGCGTTTGTTCGATTTCCTTAAGAATTTCCGGCGAGATCTTCTCCATAGTGGCAACTCTCATTGCAACCTCTGCTTGCAGCTCAGGTGCGAGCTCGGTTACGACACCTGCTGCTTGCTGGGGTGTAAGCTGGGTAAGGATCAGCGCGATCGTCTGAGGATGTTCATTCTGTATGTAGTTGACCAGCTGCTTAGGATCAATTCCCTTGAGGAGGTTGAAACCTGAGGTCACAAGCGACGATTCAAGTCGCTTGATGATATCAACAGCACGGTTGGAGCCTACTGCCCGTTCAAGCAACGAGCGCGCGTAGTCTATACCGCCGGTCGAGATATACTCGCGAGCGAGGAAAATTTCATAACAGTCCTGGATAACGCGCTCTTCGACCTCGCCAGGGACATCGCGCATATTGGCGATTTCAATAGTGATCTTCTCGAGTTCCTGGTCAGAGAGGGATTTCAGCACTTCTGCCGAAACCTCAGTTCCGAACGCAATCAGCGCTATGGCAGCTTTCTGCGTATTTGTCAACTCACCGTAAGTAATCGACATACTATTGTGGCTCAGCCATTATGGTTCTGATCACTTTCGCGATCTCATCGGGTTTGCCTTTAGTCTGCACCTTCATCGTATCAATCAACTTGGGCTTCTGAGGCTTCTGTTGAATGGTCTCTTCTGAAGGCGGCGGAGCCGGCGGAGGCGCCGGGACATACTTTGCTATGGCGGAAAACACCTTCTTGACCTGGCGCTTCACGTAGATGAAGCCGAGAATCGCGAGCAGGACGAATCCAATTTTCTTGCCGTAGTACAAGTAATTTTCCCACTGACCGGTAGAATCAAGCTGTTTGCGCGAAACGTCCAAGATGCTGTTGTCAAACGGCAAATCAACGATCGTGAAAAGATCGCTTCGCGACTCGCTATAGCCGACTGCGTTCTTAATAATTCCGGCGAAGCGTTCAAGCTCTTCAGGAGTGCGATTGATGAATTTTTCCTCGATCACACCTTCGGCATTTTCCGCCTCTTCATAATTGCCATCTACCATGACAGCGACGGTTAATCTCTTAATTGAGCCGACTTCGCCAATGATGCTTTTGATGGTTTTTGAAACTTCATAGTTAGTGATAATGTCATTAGCGTCGTTGCTGTTTGAGGACGTGGTTACCGGCGGCACTCCGGGAAGCGACTCCTGTTCGTTGCCTTTGCTGGCTGTACGTTGCTCGCTGCGGACCGCCACCATGTCGGGATTGTATTCTTCGATCTGCGTGTTGTTCTGTTCGAAGTTCAGTTCAGCGCTTACACGGACAACGGCACGTCCGCCGCCAATGACGCCGGACAGCATCGATTGTGCCTTCTGTTCAAGGTAACTTTCTACATTCTTGCGCATTTCAAACTGTGTCGATGACAACATCGCGGTCGGATCACTCGACTGCGGTCCAGTCAGGAGATTACCGTCATAGTCAATGATCGTAACATTGTCTGGTCGCATACCTTCAACGGAGGATGCTACAATGTAGGCTATTCCCTGCAGTTGCCTCTTTGCGAGAGTCGTCCCGCCAGTCAGCTTAAGAACAACCGATGCGCTTGGCGCATTCTGGTCTTCGCGAAACAGCTTGTCTTCGGGAATCGTCATATGTACGCGCGCTGCTGCAACTTCAGTGAGACTGCCAATCGTTCGAGCGAGTTCACCTTCGAGAGCGCGGCGATAGTTGAGTTTCTGGACAAAATCAGTCATTCCAAGATTAGTCTGGTCGAACAAGGCATAGCCGATATTCTGCGGACTGGGGAGACCGTTGCTTGCCAGTTTCATGCGTGTCTCATAGACATCGTCAGACGGAACGCTGATCGCTGTGCCGCCATCGCCGATCTCATACTTGATTCGCATCTCGTTGAGCTTCTCGATGATCTTGCCCGCATCTTCGCTCGACAGATTTGTGTAGAGCGGTACGAAATATTGACTCTTGGCAACATTGAAGATTATGACAGTGCCGGCAATAACACCGACGACTACCAGTGCAGCCAATAGAATCTGGCTCGGCGCCATGCGGCCGACTAGTTGATAAAAGTGGTCAAATATCCTCTTCATGCATCCATGCTCCGAGGTTTATGCCGATTAGATCGGCATCCGCTGGATCGTCTGATAGGCTTCCAGCAGTTTATTTCGAATTTCCATCAGTAGCTCGAATGCCACTGAGGCCTCTTCTACGGCAATCATTACTTGGTGAACATCGGAAATGTCTCCCTGAAGAAACGCCTTTTCGGTATCGACGGCGCGACTTTGGAGGTCATTTACGGAATTGACGAACTGCGACAAGGTATCCTTGAATGAGCCAGCAGTCGGATCAGGTTTGGAGATTACCTGCGCTTTCGGAAACGACAGTTCTTGTGGCTGCGTATTTATCGAAATCGGGTTCATGCGCGAATGTCGATAGCCTTCCCGAGATGCGACTCCGGTTTACGCGGAGCCGATTCAGATTTGAAGTTCTGAACAATGAACTTCTTCTCTTGGACAGAGAGCAAATCAGCGAATCGAGCTTGCGCCAATTGAGATGACTCCACCGGCTTGCTTTCCGACGGCGAGACAGGCTGTTGACGCTGGCTGATGCCTTGATTATAGACCTGCAGGTTTGCGTTGTTGACTTTCATATCCATGTCCTGCTATATCTCCAGGGCTTTTTTGGTAATTTCTTTCACAGTTTTGATGGCTGAGAGATTTGCTTCATAAGCACGCGCCGCTGTCATCATTTCCACCATTTCGATCAACGGATCGACATTTGGCATCGCTACGAATCCTTCTTCATTTGCATCCGGATGTTCAGGATCATAGATCAACCGAGCTTCCTGCGCGGGATCGACATATTCGCGACTCTCGGCGTGCAGAATGTTGTTCGTGTTCAAGATCGCAACTGGTTTGCCGCCCACGTGTTTAGTGTCTGTTTGTTTCAGTTCCACTGAGGCAGCGTTGAGCTGCCGCGAGAATACTTCCTTCACCTTCTTGGCACCAATGTTCAGCACCTTCTTCTTGTAGGGTCCGCCTTCGGGAGTCTTAGTCGTCTCTGCGTTAGCGAGATTCTCGGCGGCAACATTCATTTTGCGCCGGAAAACAGAGAGTCCTGAGCCGGAAATCTTTAGAGATGAAAACAAATCGCTCATAAAGCTCCTACCCCTGTCCCCTGATTGCGGCTTTCAGGGATTTGAATTTGCGAGCCAACATGTCGGCTCCAAACTCGAAGGTTATCTGGTTCTGCGCCAAATTGGCCATTTCCTCGTCGATATCAACTGAATTGACACCGGTGTCGTTTTCAGACTTCTTCACGCGCTCTATTTCAGGAGCGCCATCGGGAGAATTGCCGAGAGGAATATGCGCTGAGTGCGTTGTCACACCGGGAACTGATGGTTTATCGATAGCTTTGCGAAGTTCCTTGTCGAAATCGAATTCGCGCTTCTCATATCCTTCGGTGTTCACATTCGCGATGTTGGACGCCACGACTTTGTGTCGAGTCGCGGAAAGATCCGCCAAACGCGAGTATATGGGAATCATTCCCTTACCGAACAACGATTTGTGCAAAATATTGTCCATCAAAGACCTTTCTCCGATGACCATATACTCAAAAGCTGTGCCAAAATGGATTGGAACGTCAAGTGATTGAATACGTGAGGATTACAAACTCAGAACGAATGATGACGGATCAGTATGGAGAAAGTTCCTCCGCCGACGTCTGAAAATTATTCCCATTGGCGTCTTCAACAACGAGATTTGCAGGCTTCGCCTGAGGTTCATAACGAGATAGATTGTCTGTCAAGATTACAATATCAACGCGGCGATTGCGAGCTCGATTCTCAGGAGTATCATTGGAAACAAGTGGACGATGAGCGCCATAGCCCAATGCCGAGACACGCTCGGGCGAAAAGCCATGTCGTTCCACAAAGTACCGAACGACGGCAGTTGCACGAGCGGCCGACAATTCCCAGTTGGAAGGAAATTGAGTGCTGCTAATTGGAAGCGAGTCAGTATGGCCTTCTATGCGAATCTGATTGGGAAGGTCGCCAATCTCATTGGCTATCTTGTCCAGAAGACTCCGCGATCCCGCAGACATCTCAGCTTGACCCGATCTGAATAGCGCCGACTCTAATACATGAATGATAAGCCCGCGCTCGTTGATTTCGACGGAGAACTCGTGCTGTGCGCTGTCGAGCGAACCGGCATTGTCAAAGCCGCTTGAAGACGGAATGTTGGTCGCCGGTCCAATACTTACTCGATGCTTCAATTGCCCAAAGGAAGGGCTTTCTAATCTCTGCGCCACGAGTTTGAGTTTGCCGATTTTTAGTACTCCCGCTCCCATATCGGAGGTAGCAGCTTGAGGAATGAGTGCGCTGGAATTGAATTCACCCTGTAATTTCTCAGACATTTGGTCGAACTTCTTCGCATCGACTTTTGACATTGCGTACATAATGACGAAAAACGCCAGGAGCAGCGTAATCAAGTCAGCATAGGTCATCAACCAACGATCTGAATTCTCGCCTTCGAACTCACCGCGACGACGCATACTGATCCTCGTAGCGTTCGTGCGGATTCAGAAATGAAAGCAGCTTGGTTCTAAGAACCCGCGGATTGTCACCTGATTGAATTGCGATGACACCTTCCAATACCAACTCGTGATTAGCCATCTCCTCAAGGTGCCGATGACGCAGTTTGTCGCTGACCGGCAGGAAGAATAAATTGGCTGAACATACACCCCAGAGGGTCGCAATGAATGCAGAGGCAATACCGGACGCCATGCGCGTCGTGTCCATCGTGTTTGCAAGCGTGTGAATCAGGCCCAGAACAGTTCCGATGATTCCAAGCGTAGGAGCAAATCCACCCATTTTTCGAAACAACTCTATTCCCCTGCGGTGTCGCTCTTCCATGTAGGAAAGTTCGGTCTCCAGAATCCCCCGGAGCACTACAACTTCAGTGCCGTCAATCAACAGTTGGAGCGATTTACGGAAGAAAGAGTTTGGTGCTTCCGGTATGTATGTCTCAAGTCCGAGTATTCCTTCGCGGCGTGCGCGTTCCGCCAATGACACCATCCGCTCAATCGTCTCGCGCACGTCAACAGATTCGCCACGAAAGGCAATTCGAAGATAGTTTGGAATCAACCTAACCGTACCGATTGAAGTCGTGATCATTCCAGCGCCAAATGTGCCGAACAAGACGAGCATTACGGCTGGAAGTTGGAATATCGAAGAAAGCGATCCGCCTTCCATCAGATAGGCAACCACAATTGCGCCTACGCCGAGAATCATACCAGCAACTGTTGCTAAATCCATAATCTCCTGTACTCTGTCCCCGTATTGCACTATGCCGTTTCTCAATAGCACAGCGTGGTCCCGGGATATCGATCCGATTCCCTGAAAGTATCGGCTCGACAACGAATTCCCTGAACCTGTACTTTTGATGAACATCTGACATTTTCTGTGCTGACGTGCAAAAACGGACCTTGATGTTCAAGTCATCACTTCGCTCGTGATTCTGTACAAACTTGCTTCCGGGTGCTTCAATTCGAAACGCACATGGTGAGAACTATCTTGACGGTGCTGCAGCAGTTGCCGCAAATTCCAAATATTGCAGAAAGCAATTCGACTTTCTGCAAAATGTGTCGAATAAGTAAACAGGCGCATTGTTATATCAGGTTTAATGGACCACATAGCTTAAGGATAAGCTCGAATTATGTTCGCAATAATCGGTTTGATAGTTGTTTTTGGTGGCGTAATTGGCGGCTTTGTCATGGAAGGCGGCGCTGTCATGGTGCTGTTCCAACCTGCCGAATTTGTCGTCATTGGCGGCGCTGCAATCGGTTCACTCTTAGTTATGACCCCACTCAAAACGATCAAGCAGATGGTGCCTCAAATGTTGAAGGTCTTTGGCGCAGGTCCGACCAAGAAGCACTTTCTTGATCTGCTCGTCATGATGTACGAGATATTCAATGTCGCACGTAAAGACGGGCTTGTCGGTCTCGAAAGTCACATCGAAAAACCTCAGGAGTCTGCGATTCTCAAGAAGTATCCCGCGTTCCTCAAAGATCATCACGCGGTCCACTTCTTCTCGGATACGATGCGCGTGATCATCACCGGTGCTATCTCGGCCCAAGATTTGGAAACACTGATGGATCTTGATCTCGATACTCATCACGAAGAAGTTGGCAAACCGGCCGAGTCGATCCAGACAGCGGGCGATTCGTTGCCGGGATTCGGTATCGTTGCCGCGGTGCTCGGCATTATCATCACAATGGGCGCAGTTGGCGGTCCTCCTGAAGTAATCGGACACAAAGTTGCTGCCGCACTAGTCGGAACGTTTCTCGGCATCTTGCTTTGTTACGGTATGTTTCAACCGATTGCCAAGAACATTCAGACTCTCAATGATGAATCAGGTAAGTACTATCTAAGCCTCAAGCAAGGTATGCTCGGTTTCCAAAAGGGATTTGCAGCTTCCATCGCTGTCGAGTTTGCACGACGCGCAATTTATGCGTCTACTCGCCCCAGCTTTGAAGAAGTTGAAAATGCTTGCCGTCAAACCAAACAGAAGTAGGCGAGAGAATCGATGCCGGAAGATAATCTCCAAGAACCTATAATAATCATCAAGAAAAAGGGCGGTCACGGCGGCGGCCATCATGGCGGCTCGTGGAAAGTTGCGTATGCGGATTTTGTCACTTCGATGATGGCCTTTTTCCTTGTTCTCTGGTTGGTTGCGCAGTCAGAGAGCGTCAAGGAAAGTGTCGCCGGCTATTTTCAAAACCCGACCGGTTTCAAGAAGGGCGGCAGTGTCTCGGTGCTTCCGAATAAGGGCCAAACGATCATCGAAATGAAAAGCAAAGCGATGATGACCGAAGAGCAATTCCGGAAGATGCGCGAGCGTGAGGTTCGGAAGAAGCTTCAAGAAGCCGGCTCTGAGATAATGAAGAAGCTGCGCTCCAATCCAAGTTTCGAGCGCCTCAAGAATCAAATCGAAGTTAAGATGACTGCCGAAGGATTGCGCATCCAGTTGCTCGAAGCCTCGGGCGAATCGTTCTTTGAGCGCGGTTCAGCGCAGTTAAAACCGTTTACTCAACAACTTCTGGGAATGGTAGCAGAAGAAATCAGCCAGCTTCCGAATCGTGTCATCATTGAAGGGCATACTGATGCCTATCAATATGCTGACGGCGCAACCTATACAAATTGGGAGCTGTCGGTTGACCGCTGCAATTCCGCGCGGCGTTGGATGAAAGCAAATGGTCTCCGTAGAGACCAAGTCGCGGAAATTCGCGGATTCGCCGATACCGAACCAAAAATCCCTGCAAACCCAGGTGATCCGGGTAACCGCAGAATAGCAATCATAGTTGCCAACGACTTTTCGGGCATGAATTTCACTGACAAGAACGTTGAAGTGACGGAAAGAGACATTGCGCGGCAAGATTCTTTGCAGATTCCGGAAGAGGCCATTACAGCACCGTTGCCCCAACAAGATACAGCTAGGATCAATTCCGGAGAGCCATCTCCGACAGAGCCATCCCCTCCCGATTCTGACAATTAACTGCCCTCGGCGTGATTCGAACACGCGGCCAAGAGTTTAGGAAACTCCTGCTCTGTCCATCTGAGCTACGAGGGCAAGAACTTTTGCAGCTGTGGCAGGTCTATTTCTCTGAATCGTAATTGATCAATGTCAATACGTCGTAGTCGCCAAGCTTTTTGCGCCCACCAAGAAATGACAGCTCAATCAGGAATCCGAGCCCGGTTACCTTCGCACCGAGTTTTTCGATCAACTTGGTTGAAGCTCTCGCTGTCCCGCCGGTAGCAAGCAGGTCATC
This sequence comes from bacterium, assembly GCA_016708315.1. Classification (NCBI taxonomy): domain Bacteria; species bacterium. The sequence goes on along the minus strand of JADJGC010000003.1, from coordinate 390,540 downwards.
AATAATGAGCACTCTATCGCGCTTGTTAACCGCGTCCTTGTGAACTTCAAGGCTGTCCGTGCCATATTCCAACTTGTAGCTTTGGCGAACAGTGTCCCACGGAAGCTTGCCTTTCTTGCGGATCGGTACCAAACCGACGCCAAGCGCCATAGCAATCGGACCACCGAATATGAAGCCTCGCGATTCGATTACTCCAACCTTAGTGATTTTGTGTTTGGCGAAGTGCAGGCAGAATAGGTCAATCGCGTGTTCATAAGCAACCGGGTCCTGCAACAACGTGGTGATGTCGCGAAACACAATCCCCTTCTTGGGAAAGTCAGGGATACTGCGAATTTTAGATTTAAGATCCATACCTAATACTTTACAAAAAATCGGTCATAAGTCATTTTAAAAGGCTTCCACTCCATCTGAAACTCGAATACCTCCGAATGTCGCGGCCCCTTGCGAATATCATTCAAGAAGTCCATGACAACCTGCTTTTCGCCCTCTACTTCAATCTCAAGCGCCCCCGTTTCGAGATTACGCACAAAACCGAATATGGGATAGGATTCGGCCTTAGTCGTCACAAAAAAGCGAAATCCAACTCCCTGGACTCGCCCCGTAATTAGCGCCCTTGCGCAAGCCATTTCCGTCATCGACGTATCTCCTGAAGAATTTTCTCGACCGCTTCCTGCGGACTATCGACTTTGGTTACCAATGGTGACACATCCCAAGAGCCTAACGAAACCACTGGCTTCTTTTCAAGTAATGCAAATGCCATTTCCGAAAGAGTTCCAAACTTCCCGGGAAATGCAATGATGCCATCTGCGGTCATGACGATTATGGTATTGCGCGCCTCACCGATGCCGCTGCAAATGGCGTGATCAACGTAAGGATTAGCTTCCCGATAGTCAGATGATGGCAGAATCCCTATTGTCATTCCGCCGCAACGCTTGGCTCCCTTGCATGCAGCCTCACTTACACCCCGACGACCGCCGGTGACCAAGATTGCTCCAGCCTGCGCCAATCGTTCACCCACTTCTTCTGCAAGCAAGGCTTGTTGCGGTGTGCAATCGTAGCCGCCGATAACCGCCACGTAGAGCGAATTTCGCTGTGACATCAAAATGCAGGATAACGAATGTTTATTGAGGACGCAAGAATCGATTAGCCGCGAACGCGACAGACAAAAGACTTGAGATAGCGAGATTCAGGGAAATAGACCGACCACGGATGATCGGGCGACTGCGTAACATAGTGCAAAATCTCCAATTGCCGCCCGGTCTGCACTGATGCGCGTCTTAACATGAACAGGAAATCTTCCTCGCGGAAGTATGTTGAACAGCTGGAAGTAATCAGTATGCCATTGGGCTTTATCAATCGCATAGCTGCACGATTGAGAAAGTGATATGCCTTTCTTCCCGACTCCAAATCGTTCTGTGACTTCACCAGAGCAGGCGGATCAAGCATTACAACATCGAATGGGTCCTGAGGTATATCTCCCAGCCACTGGAAGACATCTGCTGTCTCCCAAGTGATTCGATCAATTGGCAGATTATTCAATTCAGCAATGTGCGAACAAAGATCCAGCGCCTGACCCGAGCTATCTACATTGAATATTGATTCAGCGCCACCCAGGAGTGCCGCAATGGAAAAACTGCCCGAATGCGAAAACAAATTTAGAATTCTGCCGTTGTTTGCCATTTGGCGGATCGCCTTGCGAAGATCTTTCTGGTCGAGGAAGAACCCAGTCTTTTGTCCCGCCAGAACGTCGGCAACAAACTTGATTCCATTTTCTAAGAACTCGACTTCCTCCACATCGGCGCCATAGAGTAGACCGTCAGTCTCCTCTATCCCCTCTTCCTTTCTCACTGGAATATCACTCCGCTCCACAATTGCTCTGGGAGTGAATTCTTCAATTAGAACCTTTGTCACCAGTTCTTTGAGACGATCAACTCCTGCTGTGGAAGACTGTATCACAAAGACATCATTGTATCGATCGATGATCAGTCCGGGAAGACAATCGGCTTCTCCAAAGACGAGCCTGTAACCCGTCGTGTCGGTGCCATTGTCATATCCCAGCAGTGAACGCTGCTCTTGGGCGGCAATGATTCGAGCGCGTATCCAATCATAGTCAATTTCGGCTTTACCAAATTCAAAAACGCGCACCGCTATTTGCGAGTGAGTCGAGAAAGTCCCAGTTCCAATGATCTGGCCAGCCGCATCAGCTACATGCACGAGTTCGCCGTTATCGAGTTGATCCAGCGGTGACGCGAAGGCACCAGAAAAAACCCAAGGATGCCGAAAGATGACGTTGTTTTCTTTTCCCGGTTTTAACTTGAGGATAGGATACAATTTCGTGCTCTAACAGTTACGAGTTTACGGCTGGACAGCAAGCCGCGAAAATTATGGTCGGGGTGAAAGGATTTGAACCTTCGGCCCCTTAGTCCCGAACCAAGTGCTCTACCAGGCTGAGCTACACCCCGACTAAGAGACGCACAGTTTATGCGAATTCTCGGAAATGTCAACGGAATTTTTGGCGGCAACAATGTAAACAATAAACCCGCAATCCTTCAGAAGGTTGCGGGTCAATTTTGGAGGCGGCTCCGAGATTCGAACCCGGGAATGGAGGTTTTGCAGACCTCTGCCTTACCACTTGGCTAAGCCGCCGTAATATTATCAAACCCTTGCAGACACCAGCCCGCATTAATGTTGATCGGATTAACTCGTTTGGGCCGGACACTAAAAAAAGCGGGAGACGGGACTCGAACCCGCGACAACAACGTTGGCAACGTTGTACTCTACCAACTGAGTTACTCCCGCGTAGCAAACATCTGCGTCGTCCAATATATCGGCAAATGCCTCGGTGTCAACAGAATTTTCGAAAACTCTGCGAACTTCATTAATATCGACTAATCACTCTCCGGCAAACCGCGAAGAAGCGGCGGAAACGGCGAACGATAGCTTTCGTCAAATAACCACGGAGCCTTGGTTGTCAGCTCATTGGCTATTCTCTGCATTGTTTCCATATCACCGCGTCCGGAAGCTTCCCGAATTTGGCGAATTCGGGGTTCAAATGCATTCGTATCGGCAGCTGCTGCCAAATCGAAGTAGTACGTTGCGCTATCGGTCTGCCGTAACTTACTGAAGACATCACCCATCGAGTATGATAGAACAGAGTAGTCTTCTCCCAAGAGTGCCCTGGCTTCACGTAGCGTCTGCAAGGCGACTTCCGGCGCTGAACGCGTGGAATGATAGAACGCGTCGCTTAGCTTCTGGACAAAGTTGATATCCGGATGTACGACATCTTTGCTCATATCAACTTCACCTGTGCGCCGCCAAATGACCTTGTATTGGCGCTCGCGTAGAAATCCGGTAGGAGTGTAATTGTGTCGAAATTCCGAATGAAGCATCAGTGCTCTTTCTGCCGGCGCCGACGGTTTGTAACCGGTTGAAAACAGTATGAAGTCCGGATTCTGCTCAAGCAGATAGGTGTTGTTGAACCGTCGCTCTTTCCAGGTCGAGGCAATGCCCTCTATCTTTTCGGGATTGCGAGCAATGTAGGCATCTGTCAGTCCAAGAAGGTCGATCACTCGATGACCGATCAATTGGTAACTGATCATACCGATGGTGCTAGTCGCAAGCGAGAAGTCGTTTCCCATGTGTTTCTTCAGCATCGTTCCCATGAAATGCATCTTTCGGACAATGTTCTGCTCGAAATACCAGAAAGTCTCCACATGATCTTGCGATAATGACTTTGAGCCAAACGCAAACAACACACATGCCACGCTGGACACCATGACTGCGGTCTTGACCTGCTTGACAAACTGCTCGGCTAAGACATAGATCGATGCTACGAAGAGAAAGTAGAGAACGGGTACTACGGGAACAAAGAACCGATAGACTTTGAGAACGTCTCCCCCAACCCAAACAATGTAAGCGGTGTATACAAGGACGAATAGATAGAGCAACGAAAACCGTTCCCACAGTTTTTTGATTGCGAGGATTGGAAGCAGGAAGATCAGTCCAAAACCCCTACGGTCTTCGTGAAATACCACAAATACTCCAGTCCGCTAAGTATATACTCCAACCCGACGCCGCTTTTGGCGTAATACGGATTAGGGAACAGTGAACCGTAATAGGTCAGTTTGAAGACAGCAAACGGCACGAGTGGCACAACGTACAGAAGAAAGTACTCAACAGGAAGACGCCGATTTTGGAGTATGCGCTGAATCAAAATCACTCCAAATACAACAACGCCTTCCGGCCGCAATAAACTTGCAATTATCAGAAGAGCAGGAGTGAGACGCGGTCGTAGGTACTCCGAGACAACCGCCGACATAGCCATACAGGCAAACGCTGCCGTTTCAAGACTCGCAATCGCCCAATAGGCAATCGCCAAGTTGCTCAGCAGAACCAGTGCCAGTCCACCGTAAAATGTCCACGTACGTCCCTCGTAGTGATGCTGAACCAGAAGCATCAAAAGTACAAAAAGTCCTGCTCCGGATGCTACACCCAGAACCTGGGAAGTTGGCAAATAATCAATGCCGAATAGCCCCTTGGCGAGCGCTAAGATCATCACCCAGAGGAAATTGGTGTAACCTTCGACACGTTCGCCGATGTTGAATACCAATCCATCGCCATTAAGAAAGTTCTCGGCATAGCGGAACGAGATGTAGGCATCATCCTGGGTTAACTCAAAGTAGAAGCATGAATAAATGAAAACGCCGACGGCGATTGCCATCAGCGCATAGAGCCAGAACTTCTCATTTGGATTTGATTCTGCCCGCCGAGGAGTTGCAGGTTGTTTATCGCGCTTCTTGACCATACCAAAGTCGAATATAAATCGTGGATTCAGAAACGCAACGATTGTTAGCAATATGATTGATTAGCGTCGATTCGCACCCTGCCTTAGACGCCTAACGCTTTCTCGTAGACTTCGACATATCGCTTGGCCGACTTCTTCCACGAAAAGTCCTGTTTCATTCCCCTCTTCATGAGCGATAGCCAAGACTTCTTCTTTTCGAATAGCGCTAGGGCCTGACTAACAGCCGAGAGAAGCGCCTCTCCGGTGTATTCCTCGAACAGGAAACCAGTAGCTTTTGCTTTTGCTTGACGGTAGTCGACAATAGTATCTGCCAGCCCGCCGGTCTTGCGAGCAATCGGCACAGTTCCATATCGAAGACTATACAACTGATTTAGGCCGCACGGTTCGAAGCGCGAAGGCATCAAAAACATGTCGGAGCCGGCTTCAATAAGGTGCGCGAGACGCTCGTCAAACTTGAAGTTAACACTGATTCGCTCCGGATACTTCGCTGCCAACCCTTCAAAAAGCTCGTGATACTTCTCTTGACCGGTACCAAGCAATACAAATGTGAAGTCGAGATCAAACAACTCGTCCGCAACTTCTTCAATGAGATCAAACCCTTTTTGGTCCGCCAAACGGCTGATTACACCAATTAGTGGTTTCTCGATCCTGTTCTCGCCCAATCCCGCCAGTTTCAGAAGCTCCAATTTATTAGTAGCCTTATCGGCAACCGAATCTTGGTCATAGGACTTCGCGATCAGTTTATCGTTTGCCGGCGACCAAGTATCATAGTCCACACCGTTAACAATCCCATAAAGTGCGGCACGCCGATCATGCAGCACACCCTCAAGTCCATAACCAAACTCATTGGACGACTGTATCTCTTTGGCATACGTCTCGCTAACTGTATTGATAGCGTCAGCGAAAACGATCCCCGCTTTGAGAAAGTTCACTTCACCCCAAAATTCAAACGGCGAGGTCGGATAGTAATACGACTTGTTGATCCCCAAGTCAGCGAAGGTGTCAGCTTCGAAAAGTCCCTGGTAGGCCACATTGTGAATGGTCAAAACGGTCTTGGTATTCTTGAAGAACGGATGATCGCGTTCAGCGGTCTTGAGATATGCCGGTATCAAAGCAGACTGCCAATCATTGGCATTGATGATATCAGGTTTGAAATCAAGTCGCTCCAAAGCCAAAAGCACGGCTCTCGCAAAGAAAGCAAAACGAATGTGATTGTCGGCGTAGTCTTTTCCGGTAGCAGGGTCAACGTAGAGTGATTCGCGATCAAACAATTCGTCGCACTGGATGAAGTAGGTTTCCAGTTTGTTATTCTTGGCAATATCTCGCTGCAATAGATTAAACCGCCACTCTCGGCCACCTACCCAAACACTTAAATCGGTAAATCGCCCGACACGAAAAATGTCATGGCGATCGATTTTGACTGTGCGATAAAGCGGAGAAAACAAAGCTACTCGGTGTTTGAGATCCGCCAGCTGTTGTGGTAGTGCCCCGGCGACGTCTGCGAGCCCGCCGGTTTTTGAGTAAGGCATCGCCTCACTGGCAACGTAAGCAATATTCAACTTTCCCATGTTCGAAACCCCTCCATCCCTTGGTTGGGCTAACTATGACACGGTAATTTCCCGCAAGTACAAAGCCGCATCTTCAGGGGCTACCGGGTTAATGTAGAACCCAGAACCCCACTCAAATCCGGCAATCTTTGTCAATTTGGGAATTATCTCCATGTGCCAATGATAGTATTCCTTGCCCGAATTACTAAACGCATCGGTATGAATTACATAATTATAGGGCGGATCGGCTAAGGCTGTCCGAAGTTTCGACAGCGTGATCTTGACGATTCCGGCTAAATCTAAAGCCATGCTATCACTCAGCTTGCTATAGTCCGATTCATGCGACTTCGGCAGTATCCAAGTCTCGAAAGGAAAACGCGGCGCAAACGGCTCGATCGCAATGAATCCATCAGTCTCATACACTACTCGTTTTCCTGCGCTGACTTCCTGACGCATAATATCGCAGAAAATGCAGCGTTCCTTATATGTAAAGTAGCGCTCGCTGCCTTCCAGTTCGGACTGAACTCTAATCGGCACAACCGGTGTTGCGATCAATTGTGAATGAGCATGCTCCAACGAAGCACCTGCGGCTTCTCCTTGATTCTTGAAAGCCAGCAAGTACTTGAAGCGAATGTCCTTTTTTAAATCGATCATGCGAGACTTGTAGGCAAGAAACACTTGCTTCGCTTGTTCAGCTTGAAGATCGACAAGATCCAGTTGGTGATCGGGCGTTTCAATGACAACTTCGTGCGCCCCAATTCCATTCATTCGATCGTAGATACCTTCACCTTCCCGGTTCAAGTCTCCTTCGATCTTAAGCGCAGGGTACTTGTTCGAGATTACTCGCATGTCCCAGCCCGGATTGTTGGGACTGCTTCCATTGTTACGGAGCGAAAATATCTCCGGTGGTGTCATGGCTTCGTTGCCCGGACAAAACGGACAGCTTTTTGGTTCTTTGCTCTTTACAGCTGGTGCGAAATCACTGGGACGTTTTCCGCGTTCAGTAGAAATGATGACCCAACGGCCAACAATGGGGTCTTTTCGCAGTTCAGGCATGAATCTTTTCCTTGCTCAGGTGCCAATCGACAAATCGCAACATAAGACGACGCGTGCTGCCGGTCAACGCCTTTGTTTTCTGAACCAACAATGTGGAGGAAGAAAACTTGGGGTAGCGCGCTATTCGCGTGCTTTCCATCCAGAACGGTGAGCCGATGTCGCCTGTGAGATATATCGGACTAATTCGACATCTGCGTTAGTCATCTCTCGACCGCGCCGACTCATCACGATTTTTGCTGTGGATATCGCCTTATCGACATCGTACTCGACGAATCCATCTTTGCCGCCCCACTGAAATGAAGGAACGAATCGTCCACCTGCGAGTCCGCCGCCAAATATGTTTACGGAATGTCCCATTACCATACCGGTTGTCAGCAATGTCCCGATTCCAGTTTTGGCGTGGTCGCCAATGAAACTGCCAACCTTGTTGAGGCCCGTGCTTATGAGCCCGCTTGGTAGCTCGACCTTTATCTCGCCGTAGTTATTCTTCAAATCCGAATTGGTCGTCATTGCACCGAAATTTACCCACTCGCCGACGTAAGCATGTCCAATGAAACCATCGTGATACTTATTGGAGTATCCATGAAAGATTGATTCTTCAACTTCGCCGCCGACTCGGCAATGCGGACCAAATGAACACCCAGCTCGAATCTTGCCCCCTACCAATTGACAGTTGTCTCCGACATAGCAGGGACCTTCAATCCGTGTGTGCGGCGCAACAATGACGTTTTCGCCGAAATAAACCGGGCCACCGCGCGCATCAATCACAACCTGCCCGTCGACGCGGCAACCTTTGCCCATATACACATCATCGACATTGTAAATCAGACAATCGTCGTCTACTTCTGAGTCACTAAATATATCGCTGAGATTCAGTTCAGGAATCAACAACTCAAAGTCACGGGCAATCTCATCAGCGTTGTGATGAACGATGTCCCAAAGATAACGGACGCTCTTGAGTTTTCCTTCGATGGTTTCAACTGCAGAAGCAGTAGCAAGAATCGCACTGTAGAAGCTATCCCGTCGACATTCGAGTAATGCACGTTCGAGCGCCCGGTACGTTCCACCGCTCGTTGATACACGAAGCAACGCCAGCGTTCCACCGACCATGATCGCGCAATCTGAACTACGCTCCAGAACGTCCTCAATCAGATCCTCTTCAGCAAGGAATCGCGGATTGATGAAGATTGCTTCGTCGAAATCTGCGGCGCCGGTTTCATTCACCTTACGTCCCAGCGACTCGGTTAGTGCCGCCGCGAGGTACTTTCTGGTGAGTAATCGAAACTCATCATGTTCGATTCGCGCCGTCCATTTGTCACCGAGCGACAAAATTCCGCACAGCAACTCCGCCGGCGTATGAGATAACGAGAGCGGATAAAAGTCGTCGACCTGCTCGTCTTCGAAGAACAATATTATTCTTTTCATTGGAGATACCTAATAAGTGAAGCCGCTGTCAATCCTTGAACAAGCTGTCCCAGGCAGCGCGATCTTTGTCCTTCTTGCTTGTGAAGGTACGAGCTTTCGCCTGACGCGACAACGAAAACGCTTCCGATTCCTTGACTTCTGGGTTCTTCTTGCTGACCGGAACTTCAAGGCCGCGTGGAGTGAAGTATTCGCAGAAATTTGCCTTCTCTTTGTATCGCACCCATTCAGCTTGATTCTCAAGGCACTGATGATGGGCATCGCGATCGTAGAATCGACAGTTGTAACAACACTTCAGCGGTTGGTCGCATTTTTGGCAATGGTCATTGCGATTGGCTTTGCCTTCAAGTCGATTCTCGGTCTTACACGACCAACAAATAACGATGTTAGAGGGACTCATAAAAATATGTACCGATGTAACTGTAACTTCCCTGTTATTGGGCGCTGTTATGTATAATTCAAAATCTTGGTCGGTCCAGAAGCTGAACCGCAAAAGCATTCAGGAGCCATTATATCAAAGTCTCCAATAATGTCAACAAAAACAATTCGAGAAAGTTCGCGCCTTTGAGGAGAATATCGACAGAAAAATTCATTGCATTAGGACCTCTCGACACTTAATATTTGAGGCTTCAATGGATACGAAAGGTGTGAATTAGTTGCGAATTCTAGTTGTTGGCTCCGGTGGTCGTGAACATGCGATGTGTTGGAAGCTCTCCAAAAGCCCTTTGGTGGAAAAGCTTTACTGCGCACCGGGCAATGCCGGCATATTTCGGGTTGCCGAACTTGTCAACATCAATGCTGAGGATATCGACAATCTCGTTCGGTTCGCTCGTGAAAAGCAAATCGATCTGACCATTGTCGGACCTGAACTTCCCCTTTCTCTCGGCATCGTCGATCGCTTTGAAACCGAAAAACTCCGGATTTTTGGACCGACAAAAGCAGCCGCCGAAATCGAATACTCCAAGGCTTACGCCAAGCAATTCATGCGAAAACACCATATTCCGACCGCGAGCTTTATGGTCTTTGAGGACATGAAGGAGGCTATCACCTTCGTCCGCAGTGCCGGAATGCCGATTGTAATTAAGGCCGACGGTTTGGCTGCCGGCAAGGGCGTAACCGTCGCTCGTAGCGCTGAAGAAGCCGAAGCTACAATTCGCGACATGATGCAGAAACGCCAATTTGGCGAAGCTGGAGCCCGGGTCGTGGTCGAGCACTTCATGACTGGCGAAGAGGCATCCGTCTTTGCGTTTACTGACGGTAAGAATATTTTGACGACTATCGCGTCTCAGGATCACAAACGTGTCGGTAATGGCGATTCCGGTCCGAATACGGGTGGAATGGGAGCCTATGCCCCTGTGCCGTTTGTTTCTGAGAAGATTCTAAAAGATATTCATGATTTGGTGCTTGAACCCGCAGTACACGGACTTGCCGAGGAAGGACGTCCGTTTAAGGGCGTCTTGTTCGCCGGATTGATGATGACTGAACGCGGCCCCAAAGTCATTGAATTCAATTGCCGACTTGGCGATCCGGAGACTCAGGTAATACTGCCGCTTCTAAAGAATGACTTCGCTCAGCTTGTCAGCAGCGCGGTCGATGGTACACTTGATAGCGAGACCCTTGAGTGGGAGGATGCGTACGCAGTTTGCGTAGTCATGACATCTGGCGGCTATCCAGGCAATTACCAAAAGGGCCGCGAGATTAACGGCCTGCGCGATATCAAAGATCAGGACGCGCTGGTTTTCCACGCCGGCACGAAGTTTGAAAACCGGCGATTCTTCACTAACGGAGGTCGCGTGTTGGGTGTTACGGCGGTCGACGAACACATTGACAATGCGGTCGCCAAAGCGTACGAAACCGTTGAACGGATACGTTTTGAGGATGGTCACTTTCGAACAGATATTGCCTACAAGGCAGGAAGCAAGAAATTCAAGTTCTCATATTAGGGGAACAACCGGCGCATTTGAATGTATTAGAAGTAGTAACGTGGACGGCAATACCCCACGATATGATATTGAATAAGAAATTGTGTTTCAACTATCGAGGAGACGAGAATTGATGAAAGCAAAAGCAATCATCGCAATAATGCTGACGTTATCCCTAACGTCGCTGGGATTTGCACAGAGCAACGAAGCAAAAGCAAAATTCAACGCGGGCCTCACCGCAAATCAGGCTGGCAAATACGCTGAGGCTGAGAAAGAACTACTTGAAGCTGTTAAGCTCGACGCAACCTACAAACAGGCTTGGGTCGAATTAGGAACGGCGCAACTTCACCTAAAAAAGCTTCCACAGTCTGAAGAGTCGTTCAAGAAGGTCGTTACATTGGACGCAAGCGATGTCGTCGGACACAAAAATCTTGGGCTTGTTCAATTGGAGGCCAAGAAATACCAATTGGCTGAAGCTTCCCTACTCAAAGCATTGCAGATCAAACATGGCGACGGCGAAGTCCAAAAGGCTCTCGGTCAGCTTTACTACCAGCAGAACAATTGGGATAAGGCGATTGAGTACTATAAGCTTTACAATACCGCAAATTCGGTTGATGCCAAGAGCCATTTCTTTATGGCAAAGGCCTACAAGGAAAAGGGTGATTTGGCGACGGCCGAGTCTGAGTATCAACAAGCGGTGAAAATCGATCCGAAGCTTGCTGATGCCCATATCAATTTGGGGAATCTGTACATGGCTCAAGAGAAGTTCGGAGCTGCCGCAAGTTCGTTCAAAGCCGCCCTTGCAGCAGACCGAAACATGGTAAAGGCACATTATGCGCTTGCCGGAGCTTATCAAGGCAGTCAGAACTTTGACGCTGCGCTTGCCTCTTACAAGGAATTCGTTCGCTTGGCTGAAGGCAAAGCGGCCATGAAGACTATGGTTACGAACGCCAAACAACTAATCACTCAGATTGAAGCCCATCTCGAGCAGGCGGGCGAGTAAGTTCCAAGCAGAATTGACGCAAATTTTGACGGAGAATCTCATTTTTCATAGATTGAGATTCTCCGTTTCTGTATATTGAGCAGAACTTATTGCCCAGTGATTCTACCATGATTGAATATTCTGAATCGATTCTTGATCTAATTGGCAACACGCCCTTGGTACGGATTCCGTCCGGCGTCACCGGTTGTCGTGCCACTGTCCTCGCTAAACTTGAAACTGCAAACCCGGCCGGTTCCGTCAAGGACAGAATGGCAAAGTACGTAATCAACGCCGAAGAACGTCGTGGAAACATCAAGAGGGGCGACACAATCATTGATGCGACTTCCGGAAACACTGGTGTTGCCGCAGCTATGGTCGCTGCCGCCAAAGGCTATAAAGCTATCTTCACCGTCCCGACATCGACATCTGATGAGAAGATCAATTTGATTAAGTCATTTGGTGCGAAGGTGATCATTACCCCCTGCGAAGTCGCTTCAGACGATCCGCGCTGCCATTATGCTATTGCACAACGCTTGGCCAAAGAACACGGCTACTATTGGCTAAATCAATTCGACAACCAGCTCAATCCGGAAGCTCACTACAGCAGCACCGGTCCAGAAATCTGGCGTCAAACTGCAGGCCGTGTAACACACCTTTTTGCCGGCGTCGGCACTGGTGGAACCATTTCGGGAACGGGTAGATTCCTGAAGGAACAAAATCCGGCTATCAAAGTATATGGTGTGGAGCCGCACGGGTCGATGTTCAAAAACATACACGAAAATCGACCATTGCAGGCCGCACTTGCGCACAAAGTCGAAGGAATTGGAACTGATCGGCCGGTGGCCGCCTTCCATTCCAAGTGGATTGACCAGATCATCCAGATAGATGATGCGGTCGCCTTCCAAGCGACTCGACTCTTGAGCCGAGCCCTTGGCTTGTCTGTCGGCGGTTCGACAGGTGCAATCTATGCCGCCATCAATCAATTTTCCGCGACACTCGATAAAGACGATGTTGTCGTTTTCTTCGTGTGCGATGGCGGAATTAGATATATGACCAAGGTCTTCTCTGATGAGTGGATGAAGCAAAACAACTTCGAAGTAAACGAGGAGCCATCTCTAAATGCGATTCTTGAATAATCTGTCAATAGCAGCTTCAACGATTTTGATGTCGCTAACTATCGCTTCAAGTTCGATCTTTGCGCAGGTATCGAAGGGGCCACAGCCGCGCATTGAAGTCTCCAGCGATTACTTCTACTTCGGCTATATGCCGATCAATGCGATTGTACAGCACGTGTATTGGGTCCGCAACACAGGCAACGACACATTGCGTATCGTCACTGTCAAACCGGGCTGTGGATGCACAACTGCCCCTATTTCGAAAGATGCGATTGCTCCCGGAGATTCGGCAAATCTCAAAGTTATCTTCGATTCCAAAAACATGACCGGCAAGATGGTCAAGGATATTGACATCTTCTCGAACGATCCCAACAAGCAATCAATTGCTGTGAAGTTCTTTGCTGTCGTGAATCGCGAACACGACTTTGTTCGCGCCGAGCCAAATGTTCTTAGATTCTCTAAATTTGGATCAAAAGACGGCAAAATGATCAAGACGTTCGAAGTCCTAAATAACTTTTCGACTGACATCGAGGTCAGTTTGATTGAGCTTCCGGCCGCTAACTTCAAGATTGACAAGAAGAATGTCAAGGTACGCCCCGGTGAAAAGGCTCAATTCACTATAGAGCAACTCCAGTCGGTGACCGATGAAGCGGACGTCCTTACTTCAGTGACTTTCGAATTTGTCGGCGATGAAACGGACCGGATTACTATTCCTCTGGTAGCGCACCTGCAACAATAGTGACGCCTACGTAGCTTCATCTACTCTTTTTTCTTGACAATTCTGTCCTCGTTTGGCTATTCTATTGGCGAGGGTGTTCCTCTGTTGTCCCTGGGTAGTTTCCTAGCCCCCTCTACCCAACCAGAGCGAGCCCCTCTTTTTTATTGCCCTTGTTTTGTCTTGAATCTCAGTTAGCTTTCGTTTACATTTGCTATCTGTTGCCCCCATGGTGTAATGGATAACGCGTCGGCCTCCGGAGCCGGAGATCCAGGTTCGATCCCTGGTGGGGGTATTACTTCATTCTTCTCAATTCGGCTATTCTACCAGCCTAACCACCCACGATTCGTTACGGCGATTGTACTTAGGATTGAGCTTGTTTGCCAGAGCATCAACAAGCGACGGTTCTCCGTGAAAAACAATCTCGTACTTTCCTAACCTCTGTTGCAGCTGCTCCAAGTGCAGTTCCAGATTGTTGTCCGTGAATATAACCGCATAGCGCGGTGGGTTTGCTGGGCTGAGCTTGCCACTTAGTATCGCTGAATCAAGATCCCCCGTTTGAAACAATGCTACTGCTCCTGATCTGTCATAATTCCAATAACTGTAAGGTATGAATAGCCGCCGTTCCGTCGCATCTATTAGGATTCTGTCGGCATCAGGTTGCTGTGATAGATACACCATTGGCTCAATCGCCCCCCGTTTGCCAAAGTTGAAAGTGAACACCGCTAGACCGATCACATTGATGACCACGAACCAAGTCCAAAGTCCGAATCGCAATTTCTTGGCGTTGGCAAACCAAGAATTCTGCCTCACCGACTCATACATTCCGACCGTTCCTGCAATCATCAGCAACGGTAAAATCGTCGCCATAAAACGTTCCTGTTTCTCCGCGATGAAACTATGAATGACCACAAAGCTCACCAAAGCAGCTATCAACACAAGGTGCCTCTTGAGTACCTTCATTCGGAAGATGCTGCCGACGAATACCAGCGAAAACGGCGGAATCATAATACCCAACAACAGCAGAATGTAACGATACCACGGACCCGGGATAGTCGGCTCGCCGAGATTACCAACCATATTTCGGAAGCTACCCCAGAAGTATCCGTGAGTATAAGTATCGAGGCAGGCCTGGAATAGGATCATTGCCGCCAGAGTCGTGCAGAATACGAGTGATATCTTCCATCGCCGATTCGTCAGGAACATCGCCACAGGTACAGCGACAACCGCCGCCGCCGCTTGATAGCGGATCATAATCGCAAATCCGCACAGCACACCGGCAACTACGGCGTCCCGACTTGTGTTAGAGATTGTCTTGAGAGATCGATGAGCATAGTACAATCCCGGCAGAAGCAGATTTCCCGCTACCATCTCGGTCAGATTGCGCACGCCCAGATACGGCATGAGGAAATGCCCGGCCAACAATAGCCCACCAGTCAACGCTGTGCGCTCGTCTGTCTCCTCCTTGAGATATCGATAGCCGAAAATTACCGGTAGCAGCGAGAGCAGCGCATGTACGAGGCGATTGAAGAACATATGTGCATTGAGTTGTTCGATGCCAAACCATGCTGTCGCTTTCATGAGTCCGAGATTGAACATATTGTAGACTGCGCTGCGCAATACTCCGTAGTCCGGCTTGCCTTCCCACCGCAGCGTGCCATCTTCAAGAAACATCCCCTCTTGATGCCAGCTCCACGCAATCTCGACTGTTTCAAAGTGGTCGTCATGCGCCATATAGCCCTGGGCAAAAAGTACTGCGAGCAAGCGCAAAACAATCGCAACGACTAAGACGCTGACAAACTGGTGTCGGAGAATAAATTGAGGAGCTTTCATCGAAGATGAAGATAGCTTCAAAATCGCGATTTGCAAGGTTGTAGTCGAATTGACTTGACGAAGCGCCCTACAATCTCAATCTTGGTTGTACTTATCTATGTTGTGAGAAGGAGACCGCGATGAATGAAAAGGGCGTTTTGGGGATTCTGATAATAGTCCTACTCTGTCTGACTACAGCAGAATCTATTGCGACTACAGACTGCTCCCGTGACTATGAATTCATTGGATTCACAAAGTGCGACAGACAAGTCATTTGGATTGGTGCGAGAATTGGCGGTCAATGTCAATCAAATGGACTGCTGGCAATCGATGTTCTTGGCGACAGCTGCAGTATTCGCACGTTTGGTTTTGACTACGAGATGAAGCCTGGCTTTGTCAAGACCGCGCTTGCCCGATTCCCCGGCGAGCCGTCAAGCCTCAAAGTCGAACTCATTGACGACTGGATCCCATTAGATAGCACCCTATCGATCAGGTATCCGACAGCCCGAATCAGCTTTAGACTCCATGGAGCACGTTTTCGATTCCACGTGACAACCATGCCTGGACATGGTCAAAGTATGCCAGATGCCGCAATTGACCTCGCCGTGGATAAAGGAGGCGAGTTAGAGTTGATTTCTTATGACCCAAACGGTCTTTACTTGAACTACCGTTTTAAGGAAGTGTTCTATTTCTCCGAGTCGCGACTGCTGCTCATTTTCACAAATCAGCCGCGAATTGCCTACGGTCTCGATCAAATGCACGGCTATTTGCTGTTTCGCGTCACACACCAATAACGACCGGACGTAGCCGGCCGTCATTGAAAACAACGCTTGTTCTGGCAGACAACAATCTGTGCGGGTCCCCTACTCCGTCTTCACTCCGAGAGCTTCAAGTCCGCGCTTGGCGCGTCGGTTCTTCGGATCAAGCTCCAGAGCACGTTTGTATTCGGTTATCGCCTGGGTGGTATCCCCGGTCGATAAGTACAATTGCCCCATCGCCCACTGATTGAATGACGACTTCGGATTGAACTCCTGATTCAGTTTCAAGAGACTTAGCGCATTTTTGCTGTCTTCCTCAGATATGTCATAGGCAAGATGCACCAGGACTCCTTCACTGAAGTCAAATGTCGCACTGCCGTAGTATTGTTCCCTCAGTTCACGATAGGTCGAATCAGCAGCAGCCATGCCCTTCTCAGCCAGAGCCTTGGAAAGCAGATCTGTAAGCTGTATTGGCTCAGTCTGACCCCGATGGCAAGTCATGCATTCGACTGCCACTAATGGAGCTTCGAGTCCGGTGGCATTTGCCAAATACGTTCCGTTGATATCTCTGGTCATCTTCATCATAGCACGGGCAACCAGCTTTTCTTTCTTGGCATCCGAGGCAAAATCCATGTCGCGGCTGTTGGGATCCTTGCTGGGAGAATGGCAAAAATCGCAGCCCACTCCCAGCGCGTTCGTGAACTTGCCCATCTGATCAATAAGTTCATCGTGCGATATCGTGCTGTCCAACACCTGCAGATTGGTCGGTTTAGGCTGCTGGCGCTGCTGTGCCTCGCCTATGGCAGGCATGATAACGACTGTCACAGCACAGAATGCTGCGATAACGTAGCTCCGAATAGACCATAATTTGATTGCCGAACGGGAGTCCATTGAATTGTTCCTTTCAGATTGCATGGATTTCAAAAAGTCAGTTTATGTGCTTGGAGTCGTTGAATTTGCAGACCGAACCTGAAGCCTAATTTGTACCCAAAGCTTCAGCTTGAAGCCGTGCCGCCATCACTGTGTTGGTCAGCAGCATTGCGATTGTCATCGGACCGACACCTCCCGGTACCGGCGTAATCCAGGACGCCTTCGCGGCACACGATTCAAAATGACAATCGCCGACAACACGGTAGCCCTTTTCAACGCTGGCGTCTTCGACACGGTTTATTCCGACATCGATGACAACTGCCCCATCCTTGAGATTCTCTCCGCGCAGGAATTCCGGCTTGCCGAGTGCAGTGACAACAACATCGGCGCGCTTGGTGTGTGCAAATATGTCGCGGGTCGCAGAGTGGCAGATTGTAACGGTGGCATTGGTAGCCGGCCATTTTTGCATCATCATTGCAGCGAGCGGCTTTCCGACTATGTTGGAGCGCCCCACAATGACGACCTCTTTCCCCTTCATCTCAATCTTGTAACGCTTCAATAACTCGATCACGCCAAACGGTGTGCATGACTGGTAACGCGGCTCACCGATTAACAGTCGCCCCACATTATCCGGGTGAAAACCATCGACGTCTTTGATAGGATCGATCCGCAAACACGCAGCGAACTCATCAAGATGCTTTGGAATTGGGGACTGGAGCAATATGCCAGAAATTTTCGGATTTTGATTTAGCGAATCCAAGAGTTCGTAAAGCTCTTGTTGAGTAGTCTCGGCCGGTCGTTTAATGACTTCGGAGTAGATTCCAACCTTCTTGCAGTTCTTTGCTTTTGAGGTTACGTAAATCTCAGATGCAGCGTCATTCCCGACCAACACAGCGGCTAAGCCCGGAACGATTCCCTGCTTGGCCAAGGCTTCAACTTCGAGCTTAAGCTCATCCTTGATTTGTTTGGATGTCTCGTTGCCGTCAATAATCTGCGCGCTCATGGTTCCTTGTCATCAGAAAGCGAGGCGTTGGTTCCGTCCGGGGCGTTCAAAGAGTACCGCTCGATGCTGATTGCCTTGCCCGTTTGGTCATCCACCTCGGCGATGATTCCCTGCATCTTGACATCATCCATCGCTACTGAGAATTTATATGGCATCCCCGTCAAGAAGCGCTTAATCGCCGCATCGTGTTTCATGCCGATGATCGAATCATGCGGTCCGGTCATTCCACCATCCGTGATGTAGGCTGTACCGTTCGGCAAGATTTTTTCGTCTGCTGTTTGGATATGCGTATGTGTGCCGACTACTACCGACACCCGGCCATCAAGATAATAGGCCAACGCCTGCTTCTCCGACGTGGTCTCGGCATGAAAGTCGACGAACACAATATTGGTCTGTTTGTTGAGTACCGCAAGTTCACCATCCGCAGTCTTGAACGGACAGTCTATGTCTTTCATATAGACACGACCCTGTAGATTGATTGTCGCTATTGTGCGACCATCGGCGAGCTTGTCGATGTAAAGTCCGCTACCCGGTGCTCCCGAAGGAAAGTTCGCAGGTCTAAGGAGTTTTGGTCCTCCATTGAGGTAGTCGCGGATTTCTTCGCGATCCCAAATGTGGTTGCCTGAGGTTTGCATGTCGATGCCGTACGAAAACATCTTTCTCGACATTTCTCGTGTTACACCGAATCCCCCGGCTGCGTTTTCAACGTTGCAGATTGTATAGTCGATCCGTTTTTCGGCTTTGAAGTCACGGAGCATCTGGGAGATGATCCATCTCCCAGGTTTGCCCATGACATCGCTTATAAAGAGTATCCGCAATTCGTCCGCCTACTTCGCGTACTCGATAGAACGCGATTCGCGGATGACTGTAACCTTGATCTGGCCCGGATATTCCATTTCCGATTCGATCTTGCGTGCTATATCACTCGCCAAAACTGAAGCACCGATATCGTCGATTTCATTATTCTCGACGATAACACGCACCTCGCGTCCGGCTTGGATGGCGTACGCTTTCGCTACGCCTTTGAATCCGTCCGCCAGCTCTTCAAGCTTCTCAAGCCGCTTGATGTAGCCTTCCAGCGGTTCACGACGGGCGCCAAGAGGCGCGCCAGAAATCGCATCAGCTGCCTGAACAAGAACATCGTACGGCGAAATATGCGGTATATCGTTGTGGTGCGAACCAACGGCATTGATCACATACTCGTGCTCGTTGTACTTGCGTAAGAACGCCATACCAATCTGGGTATGTGTTCCTTCAGTCTCGCGATCAATCGCCTTGCCGATGTCGTGCAAGAACCCTGCACGCTTCGCCAGTTCTGGATCGAGGCCAAGCTCTGATGCCATCAATGCACAAAGCATCGCGACTTCCTTGACATGTCCAAGCACATTTTGGCCGTAACTCGTTCGATAGTTGAGTTTGCCCATCAAGTTGATTACGTCATCATGTAGGCCATGCAGTCCAAGCTCAAAGCAAGCTTGCTCGCCGGCTTCGCGGACCATGATCGCCATTTCCTTCTGCGCTTTTTCAACGACTTCTTCGATTCTGGTCGGATGGATACGTCCATCAGTAACCAGTTTCTCAAGAGCCATTCTCGCAATCTCGCGGCGCACAGGATCATAAGCCGACAAAATTACCGCCTCTGGTGTATCGTCAACTATGACATCGACTCCGGTGAGAGTCTCAAAAGAGCGAATATTGCGACATTCGCGTCCGATAATACGACCTTTCATTTCATCGGTCGGTAACGGCACGACTGAGACAGTCGACTCAACAGTGTGCTCGGCAGCGCAGAGATAGATTGCCTGGATAATGAACTCCTTGGCTTCCTTCTCGGCCTGCATTTCTGCCCGCTCCTTGATCTCCTTAACCAATGCCGCAGATTCCATCTTAGCCTGGCCAATGAGATTGTCCATCAACACTTTCTTGGCTTCTTCCGCGGACATTTGAGCAATGCGCTCTAACTGCTTATTTTGATCCGCGACAAGCTGTTCAAGCTCCTTCTCTCGCTTCCCAATTCCAGTCTCACGATGCTGAAGGACCTTTTCTTTGTTGACGTAGTCTTTTTCTTTCTTATCGAGAATGTCCACTTTCCGATCGAGATTGAGTTCCCTTTCCGAAAGCTTCTTCTCTTGTTTTTGAAACTCGGTCTTCTTGTTTTGGAGTTCACGTTCAAAAGAGACTTTAGCCTTGTACCATTCGTCTTTGGCTTCCAGCAATGCTTCTTTTTTCTTGATCTCCGCGTCTCTGAGAGCGTCCTCGACAATCTTCTTCGCCTCATTCTCGGCGCGCTTGATTCTGCCGAAGGATGCCTTACTCGCCAGCAGATAGGTGACAACGACTGCAATAATGGCAGCGCCAACTATCCCAATGATGAGGAGGTAGTATTCCGACATGTTACTCTCCCGCCCGGGAAACAGAATATGATCCCGGACACGTTATATATTAAAAGAACGATTTTGGGAGAAGCTGACGTAGGGTAGGAGTTGGACGAGAAATCAACGCGACGGCTCGGAGGGCAATTTTGCCTCAAGCCACTCTAAAATAGTCTGCGTCTTTTCCTCAATAGTCTTCACTTCTGCAGAAGAGGCGCGACGCGCCCGAAACAACTCATCGGTTATGTTCATTGCTGCCAAAATGGCAACTTTCGACGCAGACTTATTGCCGTTACGCTGTGCGACTTCGCGCATCTTTGCGTCGAGATAGGATGCAACCTGAACAATATATGCAGAATCAGCATCCCCCCGAATCGGATAATCCTCGCCGTAAATGTTAACCGTCACAGTCTGTTTTTTATCTTCCATAATAGTGAATCAAGATTTCCAAACTTAGCTACGTTTTATTGCTAACCCAAAATCTATGTTCGTGTTACAATCAGGTTAAGATGTTTTACAAGATGTGTCAAGAAATTTTCAGTTCGGTCTGAAACTGATCTATCTTGTCAACAATGCGGGAAATTCGCTTCAACGCCACCTCATTTGTTGATTGAAGCGACTTCGTGAGCTTTGCATTCTCAGCGTTCAAGCCGCGAATCTCATGCTCCAACGCCGCTATTCGCTTTCGCAATTGCTGGCACTCGACCTCAATCGTCGTCTTTTCAGCTTCCAACTGCTCGAACTTAGAAACCAAGTCTGCAACTTTGGACTGTAGCTTTTCCAACGGATTCATATTCTACTTCCTATGAACGAAGCTCCGCGCCAAACTCGCGTCGAAGCGAGTCTACTATCTTATTAAATACGTTATCAATCTCACTGTCTGTTAAAGTTTTACTTTCATTCTGAAAAATAAGTCGGTAAGCAATCGACTTCTTGCCCATTGGAACTTGCTTGCCCCGATAAACATCCCAAACGATTACCTTTCTTAGGTTTTCGTCCGCTGATTGATTAATCACTTTAACGACAGAACCGCTCTGGACCTGCTCATCTATGACTACCGCGATGTCACGCTCAATGGCCGGAAATCGAGGGATCCCGACATAAGTTCCCGATCCGCTGCTTTGGTGGGCCAACTTCTCAAAGTCCAATTCCGCAACAAAAACGTCGGATTTGATGCTGTACGCTTTCAGAATGTTTGATGCAACCTTACCGCAGCGACCGATCAAATCTCCATTGATCGTAATCTCGAATGAACAGGCTTGATCGAAGATTGGATTGACCGCTGGAGCAATCTGGATTTTATGGCGGAGTGAATCGCCAATAACTTCGACGATTCCCTGGAGGTCGTGAAGTCCAAACTCCTGGGGATGAAATGCCCAGTTTTCGCCGATGTCAGTCCCTGAAAACGCCAAACCTATGCGTTTGCTTTCAAGCGGAGCATCCGTTCCCTGACTCGACATCACTGTACCAATCTCAAAGACTTTGACAGTCCGTACCTGATGACTGACATTCTGAGATACGACCCCAAGCAATCCAGGAAGTAGGCTCGGTCGCAGCCACTTGAGATCCTCAGAAATGGGGTTGAGGATTTCGACCGCCTTGGCATTCGGATCCAGCATTGTGATGAGTTTGGGATCGCCTATGCTGTTGGTTACGACCTCGAAGTAGCCCTGCCCTATCATGGATTGCTTTAAGTGTCGAGTAAAGCTCTCTTCGGCACTGCGAGCAACTACGAGATTGCCACCGGCTCGCATAATTACAGGAATTTTATCGTAGCCATAGATTCTGGCAATTTCTTCAACAATATCGATCTCGCGGGTAATGTCAGGACGAAATGTCGGAATCTCTACAGTGACATTCTTGCCGGGAGCGACTTTGAACTCAAGACCCTTCAAAATATCAATCATTGTCGGCGAGCTCATTTCGGTCTTGAGCAGTTGATTTACGCGCGATGGTCTCAGTTCGAGTTTCAGCGGTTCGATCTTGTTCGGATAGCTGTCAACCATACCGGTAGATACTTTCCCGCCCGCATATTTCTCCATTAGCGAAGCTGCTCTGTCGAGTGCAAATTGAATCACATTCGGGTCTGCACCGCGTTCGAATCGCGTTTGGGCTTCGGATGTCAATCCAAGATGCTTGCGACCGCGTCGAATCATAGACGAATTGAAGTAGGCGCCTTCAAGAAGGATGTTGGTGGTCTTGTCGGAGACTTCCGAGAATTGTCCGCCCATGATTCCCCCGATCGCGACTGGGGCTTTGCCGTCTGTGATCAGAAGCACATCCTCGCTTAGCTTGCGTTCAACTCCGTCTAGTGTAGTGAACTTTTCTTCACCTTTTGCGCGCCTTACTACGACTTTGGGTTGTGAGAAATTGTCAAAATCGAAGGCGTGAAGCGGTTGTCCGCACTCAAGCATTACATAATTTGTAATGTCGACGATGTTATTGATACAGCGGATACCTGACGCCAGTAACCGCTGCTGAATCCACCAGGGTGATCGACCAATCTTAATTCCACGAATCATTCGTGCTGCATAGCGTGGACAGCCTTCGGAATCTTCAATCTCAATTTCAACTTGTGACACAGCTTGCTCGGCTGTCTCCTTTATTTCGACGACCGGCCGCTTAATTGGTGAGCCGGTTACGGCAGACACTTCCCTTGCAATTCCAAATGCAGAGAGACAGTCGGCTCGATTGGGAGTCAAGTCAAAACTAAGAATGTGATCTTCAAGATTTAATGCTGTCGTCAAGTCGGCACCTGACTTTATTGCGGGATCAATCTCCATAAGTCCAGAATGATCATCGGAAAGACCAAGTTCAGATTGACTGCACAACACACCTTCCGAAATCACACCGTATTTCTCAATACTCTGCACCGTTACATTGCCGGCAAGAACTGCACCCGGTAATGCCAAGGGTGCTTTCATGCCGATTCGTACATTTGGTGCGCCACACACGACCGTCAGTTGTATATCGCGACCCAACTCGACTTTGCAAATCTTCAGATTGTCTTTGCTTGGATGCGGGTCACAGGTCACAATCTTGCCAACGACAACATTCTCAAGATTGGCCGCCAATGATTCGACACTTTCAACGGCCGTTCCAATTGAAGTCAGTTTAGCCGCCAACTGCTGCGGGTCGAGATCAAACTCGACAAGTTCTTTTAGCCAGTTATATGATACTTGCATTTCTGTGCCTTGCTAAAACTGGGTGAGGAAGCGCAGGTCGTTTTCAAAGAATAAGCGAATGTCATCGATCTGATGACGCAACATTGCGATGCGCTCGATTCCCATTCCAAAGGCGTAACCTGAGAATTCTTCCGGGTCATAGTTGACCGACGCGAATACGTTTGGGTCTATCATCCCACATCCCAAAATCTCCAACCAACCTTCGTGCTTGCAAATGCGACATCCTTTGCCGCCGCACAAGAAGCAGGAGATATCTACCTCAGCCGATGGTTCGGTAAATGGAAAGAAACTGGGACGCCAGCGCATTTTGACATCACTTCCGAAGTATGTTTGCGCAAAGGCATTGAGTACACCCTTGAGGTCAGCGAATGTAACATCGTGGTCGACGTAGAATCCTTCAAGCTGGTGGAATACGCAATAGGAACGAGCACTGATCGCTTCTTGGCGGTAAGTTCTTCCCGGAGCAATGATTCGCACCGGCGGTTTCTTCTTCTCAAATTCACGAACCTGAATAGGCGAAGTATGCGTTCGCAGCAGCAAATCTTTAGACACATAGAATGTGTCTTGCATGTCGCGAGCCGGATGATCAGGCGGAAAGTTGAGTGAACCGAAATTGTAGTATTCAGTCTCAACTTCCGGTCCAAGGGCGATTTCAAAGCCCATTCCGTGGAATATGTCGGTGATCTCGTTTAAAGTCTGGGTGATTGGATGGAGTTTACCGTTGGGATAGCGCTTGCCCGGCAGAGTATAGTCGACTGTTATTGGGGATTTCGAGCGTGTTCCACCGAGTTTTGACTGTGCTTCGACCAACAGCTGTTCGATTTGAGCCCGCAACTCGTTCGCTTGTTGACCGACCATTTTTCGCTGTTCGGGGGCAACATCAGCGAGCCCTTTAAGCATGGCCGTGACAATACCCTTTTTCCCAAGGTACTTAACACGGAATGCTTCGACCTGCTCCGGAGTCTGGCAGGCAGCAATCTCATTCTGCGCCTGGGCCAGTATGCCCGTGGCCGATGAATCGGACATGGTTAAGCGCTTTTTGCGAGTTCGGTCAGCTTGACAAAGGTGGCGTTATCGCGAACTGCCATATCAGCAAGAACCTTGCGATCAAGCTCAATACCGGCCCGCTTTAGGCCGTTCATGAACACTGAATAGCTCACGCCAGCCATGCGACAACCAGCTGATATGCGGGTAATCCAAAGACGGCGGAAGTCGCGTTTCCGATTGCGACGATCACGATAAGCATAGGTTAGACCCTTCTGTACGGTCTCCTTAGCGGTTCTTAGAAGCTTGCTGCGGCCATGGAAGCCTCCTCTTGCCCGTTTCAGTACTTTCTTGCGGCGGGCACGAGAAGCTACGTTATTTGTTGCGCGTGGCATACTATCTCAACTCCTTATCCAAGTTCTAATCAGATTAACCGTACGGAAGCAGGTACTTCAGCTTCTTCTGATCCGCACTGCTAACATAGGCGGACTTACGCAATTGTCTCTTGCGCTTCGCTGATTTCTTGCTGAGGATATGCCGAGCAAATCCCTGTTTATGTTTGATCTTGCCGCTCGCCGTTTTCTTAAAACGCTTTGCTGCAGCTCTATTCGTTTTCACCTTCGGCATCGTCTGTTCCTTTATGCTTCTGAGGCTCATTCTTCGGATTTACGACCATCGAGAGCGTCGAACCTTCCATTCTTGCCGGAATCTCGATTACGGCGACATCCGCCAAATCGGCGGCCAGACGGTCCATTACTCTCTCACCAAACTCTTTGTGCGCCATTTCGCGTCCGCGGAATTGCACCAAGACCTTCACCTTGTGACCTTCCTTAAGGAAGTCAATAACGTGTCGTGTCTTGAACTGATAATCATGCTCGTCGATCTTCGGCCGATACTGCATTTCCTTCATAGTGATCGCATGTTGCTTTTTCTTGGTGACACGCGTCTTCTTTTGCAGTTCGTACTTATATTTGCCAAAATCGAGGACTTTGCAAACCGGCGGCCTTGCCGTCGGTGAAATCTCGACTAAGTCGAGTCCGCGACTCATCGCCAGTTCAAGAGCATCTCTGGTCTGCATCACACCAACTTGCTGGCCATCATGGTCAATCACCCTAACCTCGGGGATGCGAATCATCGCGTTTACTCTGATTTCTGGCTTTCTCTTGCTTATTACCTTACCTCCGGCGCAAAATATTACTTCCCGCTACCTTAGCAGAAAGTCTGTAATTATACAAAACGTCGCCCCATCTGCCAAGTAAAAAATGAAGCTATTGGCTATCAATCGAATAGAAGAAATTAGCTGACCAGCTGCTTTGGCAGTTCTCGCGAGCGAACTTCATCGTTAAATCGCTTAATTATGTCCTCTAAGGCAAAAACACCGACGTCCCCTTCGCCGTGATGCCTTAGACTCACCTGACCGCTTTCAGCCTCTTTTCCGCCAAGAACCAGCATATACGGTATCTTGGCCGTTTCCGCTTCGCGAATCTTGTAACCGATCTTTTCAGATCGATCATCCAGTTCCGAGCGGATTCCTGCGGCTTTGAGCTGTTTTTGGACTGCAATGGCATAATCCATCTGCTTGTCCGTAATCGGAATCACTTTCGCTTGCACCGGCGCAATCCACATCGGGAAGTACCCGCCATAGTGCTCAATCAGCACGCCAAAGAACCGCTCCAGCGAGCCGAGGATGGCTCTATGGACCATGTATGGTTGTTTAGCCTGACCGTCGGAATCAATATAGGTCATTTCGAAACGCTGCGGCAGATTGAAATCGAATTGTACCGTCGTGCACTGCCACTCGCGTTGCATGGCATCGCGAATCTTGATATCGATCTTGGGACCATAAAACGCGCCACCACCGGCATCAACGTCATATTTCATATTCCGTTTATCCAGGGCCTTGCGCAATGAACCTTCGGCAGTCTCCCAGAGTGACGGGTCACCGATCGCCTTTTCCGGTCGAGTCGACAAATAGATGTGGTAGTCATGAAATCCGAATGAACCGAGAATATGGACGGTCAAGTCGAGAACTCCAAGTACCTCATCTTCCAGTTGCTCTGGAGTGCAGAAAATGTGCGCATCATCCTGAGTGAATCCGCGTACGCGGAATAAACCATGAAGTACACCACCGCGTTCATAGCGATATACCGTACCCAACTCCGCCCACCGGAGCGGCAGTTCACGATATGAATGCAGATTCTGCTTGTACATCATGATATGGAATGGACAATTCATCGGCTTGATCTGGTACTTGTCGTTGTCTACGTCCATTGGCGCGTACATGTTCTCTCGCTAGAACCCGGTGTGACCCGAAGTCTCCCAAAGGTGCAGGCGCGCAATGTGCGGTGAGATAACGAGATCGTAACCATGTTCAAGATGGGTGTTTTTCCAGAAGTCTTCTATCAAGTGGCGCATCAAGGCACCTTTTGGCATCCATAATGGCAACCCACCGCCGGTTTCCTCGGCAATCGTGAACAGTCCAAGCTCTTTGCCAAGCTTGCGATGGTCGCGCTTCTTTGCCTCTTCAAGGCGCTTGATGTAATCATCAAGCATTGCCTTCTTCGGATAGGAAACTCCGTAGATTCGCTGGAGCATCTTGTTCTTTTCGTCGCCCCGCCAATAGGCACCGGCGACAGATAGCAATTTAAACACCTTTATCTTCTCAGTGGTCGGCAAGTGCGGCCCGCGACAGAGATCAATGAAATGGTCGTGCTTATAATATGAGATCGTCTGGTCCTGCAGTCCATCGATCAGCTCAATTTTAAACGGTTCGCCTTCCTTGTTTGCACGGCGAATTGCCTCCTCGCGGGTCACTTCTTCGCGTTCAAACTTATGATTACCGGCGACAATCTCTGCCATACGCTTCTCGATGCGAGCCAAGTCTTCGTCAGTAAATGGCTTTTCAGCATCAAAGTCATAATAGAATCCCTCGTCAATTGGAGGACCAATTGCGAGCTTGGTGCCGGGAAACAAATCCTGAACGGCTTCGGCCATTACATGCGCAGATGAATGCCAAAACACCCACTTCCCTTGTGGAGTATCAAACGTGTGAACCTTGAATTCGCCGTTCTTTGGCAACGGTCGCGCAAGGTCATAGATCACGTCATCGATAGTGACTGCAAGCGCTTCTTGAGCCAATCGTGGCGAGATCGAGCTGGCTACTTCGTAGCCGGTAGTGCCGTCAGGGAAAGTCTTAATCGTTCCGTCGGGAAATTTCAGTTCCAGAGCCATGTCTCCATCAGTCCTTGTAACAAAAATAGCCTCACAATCGAGGCATTGAATGGTGGGCGATATCGGGATCGAACCAATGACCTCCTGCGTGTCGAGCAGGCGCTCTAACCAGCTGAGCTAATCGCCCACAATACTAGGGCATCTATCTTATACCCGAACCTCGTATTTGTCAAGAAGTTTCAACAATTTGTCGCTTCCGCCACTCGCTCGTTTCAGCGAGAGTTTCCTTCAACCGGTCGGAATATTGCCATGATCGTCTCGCCTATGATTGCGAGATCGCTGGCGAGATTACGGCGATTCTGGTATTCGAGCGAGATGGCTATCTTGTCTGGTAGTATGACCGACTTGTATGCTTCCACGGGATCGCTGTATTTGGCCAAGATTCTCTCTTCGTGACGGTATTTGATAGATGAAGGATCGGTTAAGCCCGGCCGGTATTTTAGTACTTCCCTTTCAGCCTGATCGTAAAGCGCCACATACTCAGGTGTTTCCGGGCGCGGCCCAACTATACTCATCGAACCAACCAGGACATTTAACAACTGCGGAAGTTCATCGATCTTTAAGCGCCGCAATACTCGACCAATTGGAGTAACCCGTTTATCGCCGGAAACGGTCAGATTTGAGCCAACCGAGGCATTCTTGGTCATAGTCCGAAACTTTACTAGTCGAAATACCTTCTGATTTCTGCCGACACGGTTTTGCAAGAAGAAGGGGCTGCCGAAGTCGGACAGTGTTACGACAATCAAGGTAACAATCCATATCGGCGTGGTCAGCAGTAGTATCGCGAGTGCGAATACGATATCAATGAGTCGCTGCACAAGCCATTAACCGGACGGAGTGCGTGTTCATTTCTTGCGACTGCGAGCGAATATTTTCTTGAAGCAATCGGCCACGTACTTGATCTCTTCCTCTGTAATATCGACAAACAGTGGAAGAGTAATTGCACTGCAATAGTGGTTGTAGCTGTTTGGAAAATCGCGCCGAGAATAATTGTAGTTTCTCTTATAGTACGGATGAAGGTACAACGGAATGAAATGCACGGAAGTTCCTACACCCAGAGATTTCAATTCTTCGATAACACGATCCCTGTACGATTCACCACCTCTGCGAAGCTTCACGATGTACAGGTGCCACGCATGTCTTCCGTTCTCAGGATCCTTAGGAATAATCAATTCGTCGAAACCACCAAGATACTTGACATAGAGATCAGCAGCTCTCTTGCGCGCTTTCTGCATCTTGTCAAAATTCTGAAGTTGAACCAATCCGACGGAGCTTGCCATGTCGGACAGATTGTACTTGTAACCTAACTCTCGGATTTGGTACTTCCACGAACCGGTGCCGGTGTAACGCTTCCAAGCGTCCCTCGACATGCCATGAAGTGAGATCATTCGTAGTAGTTCGATCTGCTTCTTGCTGTCGGTAGTAATCATGCCGCCTTCACCCGTCGTCAAGTTTTTCGTTGAGTAAAACGAGAAACAAGTGAGGTCGGGCGTCGAACCGACAATGCTACTTCCCGAATATGTTCCCAATGCATGCGCTGCATCGTGTATAACACGGACCTTGTGCTTTCGGCGAAGCGCATCAATCTTCTTCAGATTCGATGGGTAACCAGCTATATAGACCGGCACGACTGCCTTTGTACGAGGGCTAATAGCAGCCTCTACCTTGCTCAAGTCAATATTGAAAGAGTCTTCTTCGGTATCAACGAACACGACTTTTGCGCCACATTGAATAATCGTCTCGGTAGTCGCCACGAACGTGTAGGGAGTCGTAATGACCTCATCTCCCGGTTTCACGCCAGCGGCAATCAACGACAGGTGCAGAGCCGCCGTACATGAGTTAACCGCTACCGCATACTTGGCGCCAACATACTCAGCGAACTCGGACTCAAATTGATGCGTAACTTTGCCGGTTGTGAGCCAGCCGCTGCGCATGGTCTCAGTAACTTTGTCTATTTCTTGCTTTGATATTTTTAGCCGGTAAAACGGTACGGAAGTCACTTTCACAATATGCAGTCCTTATCCAATTTGGCAGAATTCGATCAAGGAGCAGTAGCTCCGGAACTGCCGATTAGAATACGACTGCCCACTTGGGTTGTAAAGCTAAAACTGTGATTGGGAATTTCGCTGCCGTCGCGAGCGCTTATGTCATTGCCAGTTGCATGAACGTGCTGCTGGCAGCGTACTCCTCGCGCAACTTGCTGCAGAAAGCTTCGATGACTTCCTCAGTCAATTCCAAGTCCGAATGGACTTCCGGAAGGAGGTCAGCCCAATCGTCGTACTGAGGCATCTTCGTACCAAAGGTACGCTTGGCGAGATAGTTTGCAACATGAATAATGATGGAGTACACGCGGCTATCTTCAGTGTCCTGCATTGGAAAATGATGAAACTCTATCGCTCGTTGAATGGCAACCGGTAGTTTCCAATTGGCAGCCAGCATTCGGCCAATGTGAGTGTGGGCATGTCCAACCGAAGCCATCTCGGCCTGGTAGTCGGACGTTTGACGTTCCTGCCTGTACTCCAAAGTGAGCTTGTATTCATCAGGGAGAAAGCAGCACGTTATCAATTTGCCGATATCGTGAAGCAGTCCTGCGGAAAATGCGACTTCGGCATCAAGGCCGCGCGCAACCCGATGATACTGCGCAACGATTCGTGCAGCAATTGCAGTTGAAAGTGAATGGCGCCAATATGCCTCTTGGAACTCTGGATCGAGCTTGTGCGACTTAAACATGTCGAATACCGACGATGACAGTACCAGTGACTTGATAGCTTCCAATCCCAGTACCAGAACAGCTTGGCGTATGCCCGTAATTTCGCTGCGTGCGCCGTAGAATGCGGAATTCGACAGCCTGAGCACCTTGGCGCTCATGGCAGCATCTTCAGACATGATTGCTGCAACATCACGAACGGAGGTCCGTGGATTGTTAATTATCTTAGTGATTTGATTGAATACCAACGGCGGAGAAGGCAGATTTGTAATGCTGCTGAGTTTCCGGCGAAGTCGTTCTTCCTGGGAGATTGTCTGCTGTTCAGTAATCATGTTCGTATGCTATTCCTTTAGCGCAAAAACCAATCGATCGATGATCGCCGCCACTACCTGCGGATCGTCATATCCCTTGCTCTGAATCATCTTTTTAGCGTGTTCGATCTTCTCGCTCCGAAGTGGAACTTCTGCACCCGGCCTGCCCGGCCGATAGTTGTCTGCCGGCTGGATTTCGAGCGTCGTTGCCTTCTGCTTCGACGTGACCTTATTGCTAGATACAGCCTGAGTAGCGGAACTCTTTCCAGCCTTGTTCAGGGCTTCCGCTGACAGTTCTACGGAGTCGCCCTTACGCCGACTCGTCTTTTCCTTTTTCTTTGCCATTTGCTCCCCGCGCAGCATTGTCTCGCTGCTTAGGACACGGTTAATCTTCATCGATTGCCCCTAGTTCTTCTTATCGACATAGATCGGGGAATTTTGCGGAACTGTTAAATAATCAGTCACTTTCCTACCCTGTTGTAACTGAAGGAGCTGGTCCTTAATTGAAACATACTTGGCCGCCGCAATTTCTTCGTTTTCTTGGACCAGCTTAAGAGTCTTGGAAATCAGCGTAGTTATCGAGTTCACTAATCGACGCACTTCGGGCGCAGTGGCCGCAAGGCTGAATAGGTTCTTATTCTCATTCTTCAATTGACTGATAGTTGCTTCGGATTCGTTTATGCGCGTGACAATCCGCTCGACTTCACCGTAAAGGTCTACAATTTTCTGTTCCTTGTCATACTTGATGTAGTCACGCTGCTTGTCAATAATGATGAACAAGGATTGGTAAAACGAATACTCTTCCTTTAGCCCCGCAATTAAACGGGCTTCCAACTTGGTGACATCACTGTATTCCATCACACCCTCATATTTGGACTGAAACCGCCTGTTGCGCCGGTGTTTCCTGCGCCACGCTGCCTGAGACTCCCCCTTGCAGGTCTCGGGCATCGATGCCTTCCCAGCCCTCTTTTAATGTCGTCATAACGCCAATGATTCCGTCAAAGAGATCCACGCTCTTTGTTGCATTGAGCAGATAGATCTGGTTGATTAAGAACGCGTATAGCTCTGCAAGCTTCTCCGCAATTTCTCCGCCCTTTTCCATATCAAGAGTTGTATACAAATGGACTATAACTCGATGTGCTTTCTCAATCAACTCGCTGAAACCGTTAATGTCACCCGCTTCGAGCTTCTGACGAGACTCTACAAGGTACTTGATTCCGCCCTTGTAACACATCACAATCAAGTCTCGTTGACTGGCGCCGTTGACTTGGGCTCTTTGATAGGTCGCAAGTTGTTTGTTCATCACACTACTTTCGGTTATTGGCAACGATTTGACTGAAATTCTGCGATATTTGATCAAGCTGAGTCGAGAGATAGGATGACTGTTGATTGAGCTGTCCGATTAGGCTTTCCATCTCTTGGAACTTCTCGGTAAGGCGCTGGCGTTTCAACTCCATTCGAGCATTAAGGTCAGTAACCCGCTCTTCAATATCTTTTACCTGGTTTTCGAGAGCTTTCGTCCGACGCGCAATTGTGCCATCGACGCTCTTAGATATGGAATCGGCAAAGTCTTGCGCTAATGAAGCGACACCCCTGAACACTTTAATGGTAGCTTCACTTTCGGCTCTAACGTCTGATTGCGACAACTCGATTAGCAGCTTAAGCCCGGCGGTGTTGTTGTTGCCGTCATTTCCAGTTAGAACTTGACCGTTGCCAGTTGCTTTTTCCCCATTTATGGTGCCTGAGACATCGATTCCTGCAAAATTCTGGCCACCAGCCAACCCGAGAATTGCGGCAGCGGAATTGCCCGTTGACGTCTGCAGCTCGATTATCGACTTCTTACCATAGCTGCCAGAAGTCATCGTAAGATAGCCGTCGCTGCCGTTGTCAAAGGAACTTACTTCGACTCCCATTTTACCGATCTTCTTATCGGCATTAATTTTCTGCTGGATTTCCGCAGTCAACTCATCCCACGTTGCGTAGCTCTTCTCCGTAAGCGTGATCGTATCAGAAATGACACCATCCACTCGAAACGCCAAATTCTTGTTCGACGAGTTTATAACTATAGGCGTGGTCGCAGGATTCACTACCACAGCGCCGCGCAAATAGCCTTTTGCGGCTGCTTGTGCAATATTGACGGTGTACCCGTCGGCTGAAGTCTTTGTCTTATCACCCATCGCGACGAATGACACCTTGCCGCTGCTTGAATCTCCGGAAGCGGCGAATAGCTTTTGCACGTCCTCAATGTTGTTCTCAATTGCCGCCGTGAGCTTGCCGCGATCGACGACAGACAACTTACCGGTCGTACCGATCCTGATGCCAACCGAAGCCAGCATGTTGTATTCCGAATCAAGGCCTGCAATACGAGATGTGATCTTTCCACGCATTGAATCTTGAAGCATCATAAGTGTCCGATCACCAAAGAGAATGCCGGAATCTTCCTCTGCTTCGGGATCATACTTGAACTGCTCGTCTATCGAACCAAGGACGTCATTGAACTTGGTGATGAATGTGTTGATGCTATCTTCAATGCTTGATGTATCGCGATCGACGACAATGTTAACTGCGGTGTCTTCCGAAACTTTCGTGAGATTGAGGGTTATCCCGCCGATAACATCTTTTATGACGTTGCTCTCGCTGTTAATCGTAATTGGTGAGCCGCCGCCGTCAGTTGAACCCATCGTGATCTTTGAGTCTTGTGCCTTCTGGAGTAATGGAGCAAAAGTCTGTACCCGGAATGTATCCCCGGCAACTAACTGCCCTGCTGAGAAATTCAGTTTCAATCCGTCGCTACCAGCGCCATTCAATTCCACTTCGGTGTCGGCTGAACTCACCAATATGGAGCCGCTGTTAGTGCCGTCGCTCCAATTCAATGTAATGTCGCCTGATCCTACCGTTTGGCTTCCATTGCCGCCCACAGTGAATGTGTATACTTTGTTCTGACTTCCGGTATAGGAGGCAGTCGTACCTAATGTTGGATTCGAAGTCGCCAAAGAAGAGAATGACTGCTTCTCGACTTGATCAAACGATGAACTGCTGAAATTCAGATCTTTTGTGCCGGTCAAATTGGCACTGAAAGTAATTTTGTTCTTTTCGCCCGTCTTATCAGCGGACAGCATCAGCCGGAAATTGTTCGACTTGCTGCCGTCGTTTACAATCGTCGCAGTGACGCCAACTTTGGCATTGTTTATCGCTCGCCGGATTCCGTCGAGACTGGAGTTAGCCGAGTCTATGTTGATAGTCTTTGTTGAGCCATCTCCGACTGCAATCGAGATCGTTCCGGTTCCCAGGCTTGCTGCTTCCTGTTCGCTATAGCCCTGCGATGCGATCTGGTGATTCTGCGCCAACGCCGCGACGCGCAATGAGTAATTGCCCAGCGCTGCATTATCGCCGGCGATCGCGGTCAAGTATTCTTCCCCGGTGACACTCACCTTGGTCGCTGAGAAGGTCGAAGCTCGCGATAGCAGTCCGGCTTGCGTCTGAAACGCCAACATTTTCGTATTGATCGCTTGATACGTCGCCATCTGGTTGGTCTTGACGGTTTGGTCGTACTGCAGCAGGAGCACGTTTTGTTTTTCAAATGTAAGCAAGGCATCGATGATTGAGTTTGTGTCGAGATTCGACTTGATGCCTGATATGGCTCCTGATAGTCCGGCCATGTTATTCTCCTTCGTAATTATGGCGGGCGGGCGGGATTGACCGCCCGGCCGCTAGCAAATCGTCACGCCTCGGCGTCGAAGATATCTCCGAGCAAGGCGCTCATTCTGCGGCGAATCGCGAGTATCGACTCCGGCGGTATCTGCCGGATAATCTTCTCGTTCGCCGTGTCAAAAACTCTAATGATCAAAGATCCGCTCTCTTCATCAATCGAGAATTTCAATGAGATGTTTCTCATCGAGTATTCCTGATTGATTTGTTGGACCATTCGTTCCAAGTCGTCCCTTTGGGTCTTTTGATCCGCCTCAGGTACCGAATCTTTCGCGTTAACTGCAGCCTGATCCGGCGTAGGTTGAATCTTTTCCCGACCTTCCATGTTCGGTGGCGTAGCTTCCGGCGATATCCGTTTTACCTGAGCTTGGATATCCTCAAGTCGAATATCAGTCAGTCCTGCGCTTGTGCTCATGTTTCACCTCACATGTCGACGGGTGTGAGATATTTCTACCTCACACCCGTTTGGACGCTAAGAAACTATTGGAACAGCGACAGCACGACCTGCGGCAACTGGTTGCCTTGGGCGAGCATCGAAGTACCGGCCTGCATCAGGATCTGGTACTTGACGAATTCGGACATCGTCGACGCCATGTCGGTGTCGCGAATACCGGATTCTGAGGCCGTAAGGTTTTGAGCGGCAACGCGCAAGTTGCGCATGTTTGATTCCAGAGTGTTCTTCTGGAACGATCCAAGCGTACCTCTTGCGTTTGACACTTCATCGATAGCAGCGTCGATGACGGCCTGAGCGTCTTGTGCGCCCTGGACGGTTTCGACGTTGATTCCGGCAAGACTGCTGAAGCTATTGCCTCCCAGGTTCTTGCCCAACGATGAGGTGGTCATGCTTCTGAGACCGATCGAAGCTGTCTGACCGACGTTCGAGCCGATCTGGAAGACAAGCGACTGATCAGTATTGGTAATGCTTTCCGATCCGCCAGTGGAGGTCAGCGAATATCTGACCTTCAGGGACTGGGCACGATCAGAAGTATAAACCGTGGCTTCCTTACCGGCGGTCACTGAAGTGGCCGGGCCGCCATCGAGACGAACGTCAAACTTCGCAGCCTTGACATCGAGCAAGAGATTACCAACGTTAATACCGTTGGAAGCCTTGTCCAGAGTCAATGCGATGCTGCCGCGACCGGCTGCACCGGAAGCTTTGTTATAGAGCGTCGTTTCGGAGGTCGAACCGTACTTCACGGACGAAACCGCGGTGGTGTAACCATCGAACGAAATCAAAGCATCGGTACCTGATACAGACAGGGTGTCCGCGGTCAGGCCAAGAGCGTTAAACATTCTCTCGGATTCGGTACCGGTCGAATTGTGCTGGATCTTATAGTCGGATCCTTCATCGTATGTGAAGAACTTCAACTGGTTGGTACCTTCGACGGCGACGTCGACATCATTGGTCGTCGAGGTGACGCCAGTGGCGGTAGAAACCGTACCGAATGCAGTCTGGAGAGCAGACTTCATGGCCGTGGCAAGCGTTGACATCGAAGTGTATGTCGCGGCGCCGACGGTCACGTTAGCGGTCGTGTTGTTGTTCTTCGCAGTGGTTACGCTGAAATTCAGCACGTTCAAGCTGACACCACGGCTCGAGCGGCTCGAACCCATGTTCATGTAGTTGGCCGTTGCCGTTGTTGAGGCAGAGGTCAACTTCACGCTGTATTGAGCGCCTTTGTTCACCGAACGGAACTGAACGCCGTTACCCGTACCGGAGGTCGTGGTAGCAACTGTCAGCTTACCGGCCAAAGCAGCGTTGTTCGCGATGGCGGTATTCCATTTGGAGACGATGTTCGCGCGGGTGTCACCCGAAGCGATGCTGATCTGCAGAGTCTGGTCGCCGCTGACGGCTTCATTGTTTTCCTGATAGTTCAGGACCACAGTGTAGGTACCAGCTTGCGAAGAGGTTGCGGTCGCGAGCACGGAAGCCGAGCTCATGACGGTAGCGTTAGCAGCGGTGGCGCCGATGGTAAGACCCTTACCAAAAGCGTCCGTGATTGCCATTGCATTTGACACCTTCTCGGCGCCTTCAGAAGCCTGAAGAACGTCAAGATTGTGAATCTTCTCTTCGAGATTTGCAGGCGAACCGGTGCTGGTCAGCGAAACACCGAGTGAGGTTGTGTTGATGGTAGCCGTTGAATCAGCGGTCTTGGTGGCCGTGATTGAGTGGCTGCCCGAACCCAGGAAGCTCTTGAGGACCGTAAGTCCTGAAGAATTCGCGGTCGTGATGGTAGCAATGTTGTCCTTGCTTCCGTCGAGGAGCTTCTTGGTACCGAACTGCGTGTTAGCAGCAATACGGTCGATCGTGCGGATGGCGTTTTCAATTTCAGCCTGGTCAGCAGCGAGCTGGTTGGCATCATTGAAGCCTTCGTTCGCGGCGTGAATCGCGAGTTCTCTCATCGATACCAGCAGCGAATTGATTTCGTTCAGCGATCCTTCAGCTGTTTGGATCATGTTGATTGATCCTTCAGAGTTTTGAATCGCGCGGTTCAATCCGGCAATCTGAGCGCGGAACTGCTCGGAAATTACCAGACCTGCCGGATCATCGGATGCCTTGTTGATGCGATAACCGGATGACAGTTTCTCCATGACTTGACTGATGGAGCTTGTTGTCATCGCAAGGTTGCGCTGAGCATCGAGTGCAGCAATGTTGTGGTTAATGCGGAGTGCCATTACACTATCCTCCTTGAATGTCCCTGTCGGTCTATTCCTTTACCGACATTCTATCATTCTGCTCGCATTGTTCAGCCACATCCCATGTCCGCTAAGGTCTGAGCAACTACGACCTTCTGACCGATTGTCGCCCCCCGATCAGTGGGGGTAAACGAAAAACAGGGTTTGCCAATCCTCCTTCTCTTATTGATCTGCTCTTTCAAGCGTCTAGATCAACTCTTCTAACATTATCGGTTTCAACCGATTAATGCTGAAGCGCCATTTCTATCCAATTCGTTACTATCTTTTTCGACCAGAACGAACGCTAACTTAACACCTATTGTCGATATTTCTGCCCATGACAGCAATATTAACGCCGCCCTAAGCTGTTGTTAATCCACCAGTTATTAACCAAGATTAGAGTATCCCAAATATAGTCTGATAATTCCGCAGAATCCGCCATCTTGAGTCCCTTTTGCGGTTCAAATGTTCGCTCCGTGAACAATCCAGTCATCCTTTCGAGTTCGAAAGCAGACTAACTTACGCGACTGTAGCGCTCGCGTTACGTACCGAAAATACCGCGTCGTACGCTTTTCTTACTGAGTGAATTACATATTCAACTTCAGAAGTTGTCAAAAGTGGGTGCAGCGGAAGAGCGATAGATTGGTTCATTGCTGCATTGGCATTTGGAGCCGACCACTGCGATAGTCCATACTTTTTCTCGAAGTATTCCAGTGTGTGGACTGCGTGAGTTCCCGGACGCGTCGCCACTCCAGCTTGCTTAAGATCGATCATGATCCGATTCCGACAGTCGTGCATTTTTTCAGCGCCATTTCTATCGTGCGTCGATGCACCAACCATCATCACATATGACTGATATGTGTGAACGAATCCCTCAGGTTCCGTTGGCAATCTCAACAACTCGAGATCAGACAATCCAGAATCGTATGCTCGGGCAATTTCTCTTCGGCGCTGAAGTATCCGTTCCAATTTACGAAGCTGCGCGATGCCAAGTGCAGCCTGCAAATCAGTCAGGCGATAGTTGTAGCCAAGTTTGTCAAAGTCGCCAAGATCGTATGGTTGAGCTGAAGTCGCTGTTCCCTTCGGTGAAGTTTTCACTCCATGCGAGCGCAACGATCGCAGAAGCAATTCATCGTCAAGCGAGGCGCCGACAATCATTCCTCCTTCGCCAGTCGTAATCGACTTGCGTGGATGAAACGAGAAACAGCCCAACCGGCCAAACGTACCGCTGGCTTTTTCGTTCACGGTTGCTCCTAAAGAACAAGCGGCGTCTTCAATAAGAATCAAATCGTTGGCTTGGGCTATTTGGACAAGTTTTGGCAGGTCTGCCGCTAATCCAAAGAGGTTGACAGCGACAATTGCCTTGGTGCGTGGATTGATAAGTCTGTCGAGGCAATTCGGATCAATGTTGAATGTCGCCGGATCGATATCGCAGAACACGACTGTTCCTTCGCACTCTTCAACAGCGGCGGCAGTTGCAATCCATGTCAAAGCGGGTACGATTACTTCGTCGCCCTTCCCGATTCCGATTGCTTTCATTGCCAAATGCAGTGCTGTCGAACAGGAAGACACTGCGACCGACCAGTCAGAATTTACCACGCGAGAAAACTCTTGTTCGAATTCTGCCACCTTTGGTCCCTGCATCACCCATCCTGACTCCAGGACTTTCTCAATTTCTGACAACTCCTCGTTGTCAAACAGTGGCTTCGACAGCGCAATATTCATAATGACTCGCAGTTGATATTTGTGTGACCAGTTTAAGATAGTCCGCGAAACTTCTGACAGCCCCCGGACCGACATTGAAGACTGTCTTCAGCAGTTCGATCTCGGGCACGCGCACGCGACTGAAGTTGAAGACATGAACACTCGATAGTTGATTCTCAATCAAGTATCGAATTGTTGATTCGACGGAGCTGGCGTCGAAGATATTGACGACAGTTACCGAAGTCCGGCGCATGACCGTTTCGAATTCATCCTGTGACTTGCAGAGGTGATTGCAAACCTCTATCTCCGCCTTGCCGTCTTTGTACACGGAGTACGACCTCTTTGCCATCCACTCTGGAGCTCCAAGGCTGACACAATCAAATGCCACAAACTTCGATAGATTATTAAATGCCTTGTTAGCGAACCACGGAAGCTCACGATACACATCGGGCATATTGGCATGTTTGCGAGGGTTGAAGCCTGCAGGGTCGATTGTTTCGAGAATTTGGTTTTCGATCTTCCTGGCGTGTTCTTCCGGAAGCCCATACCGCTGGGCCATCTTCAGCCAGTGAAATGCGTTGTAGAAGTACAACCAATGCAGATTGTCTTTTTCTTCATAGCTGACGCCCGTATACATCTTTCCTGAGATCCGCCGCTTGCCATGTTCAATTAGCACACTTGCAACGCACGCATAGGCGTCGGCGATCTGCTGCGACGCGGGCCGGTCATTTGGAATATTCATCACCCTGCCCGGCGCATACATGAACATTGCGGCATTCACATAGTTCTGCGTCGATTTACTGCGATCAAATAGCCCGACGACGTTTCCGAAGGTACTGCCGACATGTACTGCATAGCGACAGAGCATTTTCGGAAGGTGGATCATCTTGAGTTTGCGCAGATGCGGCAAGTAGTAGGTATTGAGAAAACGACGGGTGTATGTTTGCGTATAGACTTGATCATACAGCTCGCGGCGACAGAAAAACACCTCGGGAATCTTATTGCCGTCGGCGAATACCAACTCATTCAGTAGTTCATAGTTGCTGTAATAGTTTCGATACTTCCATTGCGCCGTTTCTCTGCCTGTCGAGTCTGTTACAGCCAAATCGCTGTAGATAATGTCCGACTTCTTGCGCCGCCAGTAACTGACGAACTCTTCCAGAGCCCGGTTGTCGAGGTCGTCATCATCGCTAAATGAAAGAACGAAGTCGCCGCTGGATTTTGCTGCCGCCATCGCCATCGAGCCGGCATTGCCAAGGTTGACATCATTGCGGTGATAGACAATATCTGACCTCGTCTTCATCGCTTCCAGTACGACCGACTCCGTCGTGTCGCTTGAGCAGTCGTTGATGACAACAATTTCACGATTTGAATAGGTCTGTTGCGCAAGTCGCGCTAGAGCGCGCTTCAACATCTCGGCGCGATTGTATGTCGGCAGGAGGATGCTAACCTTCGGCTCGTAAGCGAAGTCAGCGCCATTCAACACTTCTTCAAACTGCCCGCGATACATATCGACATTGCTGGTTTCAAGTGCCTTCTGCCGCAGCTGTGAAGGATCTCCAGGTTCCTGAAGCAATTTGTTAACGCAACCGCTCACGCAGTTGACCAACTCTGCTGAATCTGTCAGAGATTCGGCTCCAAAGTGGTTGATCACGACAGGCTGTACTCCGAGCGTCATCGCAAGAGCAATCTCAGCTTCATTGCC
This sequence comes from bacterium, assembly GCA_016708315.1. Lineage (NCBI taxonomy): Bacteria > bacterium. Next base: position 349,954 of record JADJGC010000003.1, on the reverse strand, counting down.
TGCTGCAATCGCAGTTGACAGAATATACGATTTGTCCTTTAGCCAAATCGCCAGATTGTCAGGGCGTTGGTGAAACTCGATGTTCTCAGAAAGCTGCATTGCGGCGATCATATGCTCGAAGTGTACACGAAGTGATGTCGTCGCAAAATCGCCAACGACATATAGCTTGTATTCCTTATCGACCCTGACCAACTCTGAAAGAACATCCAGGATGACCAAGGAGTTTGATTCATGGTCAATGTCACTAAGGTATGCGATGTTCTTTGTTCTTACTTTTTGCGCTACCGACAAAGGTGTTACTTGAGCGGCAGGTGGAATCAAAGAATATGCTGCCATCGATTCCAGTCGGTCGACTGCATCAAACAGGACGGCCTCACTTGAATGATTGCTGGTAACTACAGCATCAAATGCTTCCCAACGGCAGTTCTGTAAGTCCACATCCAAGAGTTCAGTTCCCTGGACCCTGCAAACCAACTTGGTCTTACCATTGTTCTGAAGTGACGAAGCCCAGATAGCAAATTCATTGAGATGATCAAGCCAGATCGTGCAGTCTTTCCCAAAGTACTCGAGTAAGCGCTCCTTGCTCTCACTTCGCTCAACAACAAATTGGTAGCGGCTGTCTCCCACGTAGGAGTCGAGGTACGGTTTGAGAAAGCCGTAGTAACCCTTCTTGTCGCAAAACATCAGAACGTCGCGCATTCTATACTTCCACCGGATGTTGAGTGTTGATTTGAGCAACCGTTAAATCATTTGCCTTCTCTTCGAAGAGTCTGTCAATTACCGTCCTGTAGTCGTAATCCCACTTGAGACCGAACCAGTCGGTACAATTCTTACAGATAGCGATCTTTGAGAACTCTTTGTCAAGATGATCGCGTCGCAATTGATCGTAGAAAGGTGACTGCCATATCTCACTTATGCTGACCTTGGCAAGATCGAAGTCTTTCAGAACGGATTGCTCTCTCCAATCGGCAACGCAGAAGCGCGGCCGACCGTGCGAACTGATAGCGATGCGATTCCACAAGAGTGAACATGGCCAGCGGTACTGGTCGCGTTCCATCTTTAGAGTAGACGCGTTTACCATACCCTTCACGGTTAGATAAGTCCTGACAACGACATCGTCCGCAATTGGTCCCCAGAACTGCTTGAATGCTTCCAGTTCGCCTGGCACCAGCGTGTCCTGATCAATCATGTTGACAATGATTCGCAGGTTCGGGTTGCTCTTCTTGTTCTTGAGTAGAAACAACACATTGCTGTATACTTCCACGAAATTGCCCTGAAGGCGGATGCGCTCGTAAGTGGGCTTATAAAGGCTGTCCAAGCTGAAATCAATGATGAATTTTGTATCTGATGGTTTGAGAATTGCCTCGGCAATCGGCCTTGTCAGAGAACTGCCGTTCGTCACAATTGTTGCGATCTTGACTCCGCGATCCTTTATGTAATGGATCGCTTTCACTATATGTTTGTAGAGGAAAGGTTCGCCATCGCAAGTAATGCGCAGTGTTGCACCGTGGTCAGCTACTTCGTCGATAATTCGAGTGAATATCTCATAGTCAAGCTGATTTGGCTCGTAGTCCGGCACGAATTTCTTGATATCGTTCTGCGGGCAATGAATGCACTTGAAATTGCAGATGTTGATCAAGTCCAGGTGGACCATGTTGGGAAACACTTTATCCTGCTCGTTCGCGAATCCATAAAACTCGCGCCACGGTGTTCCGCCCGAAGTCTTGTTCTCAGACATTGGCGTATTTCTCCTTGAATATCAACTCCGTTGCCTGTGAAGTCTTACTGCGGCGCATCTTCTCACGGTACCATTCGATTGTTCGCAGCAATCCGTCCTCGAGATCTACCTTCGGTTCGAAACTGAGAATCTCACGTGCCTTGTGAATGTCCGGTATTCTCACTTCCACGTCTGGTGAGCTTGCTTCTTTGAAGACGATCTTCGATTTCGAACCCGAAAGCCGTATGATCTCGCGCGCCAGATTGTAAATCGTCAATGTGCTCTGCGGGTTGCCAATGTTGAAGGCTTGCCCGCTTGATCGGTTGTTCTGCAGGATTTCTTCGAGTGCATCAAGGATGTCGTCGATGTAGCACCATGCACGAATTTGACTTCCATCAGAGTAGATAGTCACGTCCTTGTCCTGAATCGCATTAACAACGAAGTGATGAATTGCACCTTCGCCGACTTGTCCAGGTCCGAAGATGTTGAACGGTCGTACGCAGCAGATCGGCAAACCGTATTTGATATAGAAGCTGTTCGCAAAGAACTCGCCGGTGAGCTTGCTGATTGCATATGACCATCGCGCTTCACCGACAGTCAACGCCGGCTTTAGATTCGCTTCTGTGACTTTGTAAGCGTAAGCGCCAAACACTTCGCTGGTCGAAAAGTCAATCACGCGCTCCAGTGATTTCCCAACTTCAAGACACGTCGTGTACACGTTGTAAGTGCCAATGACATTGACTTCCATTGTCATAACAGGATCTTTCAGAACAGAATCGACGCCCGCAACCGCTGCAGCGTGGATTACGATGTTTGCGCTGTCAATCGATGCGGCGAGCGCCGCGCGATCCCGGATATCTCCTTTGATCAGTTCGACATTCGGATGACTTGCCAAGTGTGGTTTGTCTTGCAGCGAATTGCGGCGAAAATTGTCAAAGATGATTAGCTTGTTGTCGCTAACCAGGCGCTCTGCAAGTGCTGAACCGATGAATCCTGCGCCACCGGTAATGAATATCGTTTTGCCCTTTATCATAGAATCGCTCCGTTGGGATTTGAGGTGATTGCAATCGTCATACATTGGGTAGCCTTCTAAGCCAGCACCGGCTCTGCCTTCAGCGCAGAAAACGGCACTACAAAGTGGAATGGATATTCTTTGCTTAAGTGTTCAGCGGACTGGTTCAGAATTGCATCCGCATTGTTCAAGACCTTCACCAGGTATTTGTGTCGATACTCGGTCGCTCCCCACGATTTCTTGAAGTGAACCAGATCTGGCTGACTCTTGGGGGAAGCTTGCAGGTTCATAAACTTGATGCCCTGTGCTTTGGCGTGTTTGACCAAAAAGTAGAATGCTGCGGTTGATGCCTGAGTCTCATCATCTTCCCGGTTGAACATGCTCAGGTAATAGTCCAGACAGTGCTCGTTTTGCACCGTGACGATGCCGCCAAGGAATTTCTGATCGACCTCGGCAGCAACCAGACTACAGTTGCCGGTTGGTTCGAGCTCGCGAAACATTGATTCAATGTAACCGAATGGCAACTGTGTCCCCTTCAATTCACTCATTCGTTTCGAGTAGCAGCGGTACCACTGTTCCAACTTCGTCTTCTCGTTCGTGATCTTGATTTGCACACCGGCATTCTCTGCCTTTCGCAGATTACGCTGTAAATTGTTCCGGAACTTTGAAGTAGTGCGCGCCAGTGGCTCGTCGGTGAGATCGAGCGCATGCACGGTGCCTTCGAGTTGAAAATCGAAATCAACTGCGCCAGCTGTCGAACCAAATAATGGACCCGTACAAATTGACAATACATTGCATTGGCGGGAGTAGTGCTCGAATAGCGAATGATATGCCTCGGTCATGTCGGATGCCGTTAACGTCGGCAGCACCTGTAGTCCGGCATAGCTTGCCGGAAACGGCAGAGATTGAATCAGATCTTTCAGTTGCAGTGCGCAAAGGAATGCAACCGGATCACCGTCGCGATAAAGCGTCACGGATCGATCTTCTTCTTTGGAGTACTGCCGAAGAAAGTCATACCACACCAGCGATGACTGGAAGTGATGCGGTTGTCCTTGCACCAATCTACTCGCGAAATCGCGATCCAGATTCTTTACCATCCACTTGCTCATTGTACTTTGACGCCGACCTTTGTAACCTTTCCACCGAGCTTCTCTATTTCATCAAGCATATGCTGTGCTGGAGCAAAGTCTGGGTTCATCATCAGTGCACGTTCGTAGCCGACCTTAGCGCTGTCAATGTGCCCGAGCTTCAAGTAGCAGTCGGCAAGAAATCCTACTAGCTCTGGGGAGCGCGGGTGTACCAACAGGCACTTTTCAACGTACCGGAGTGCATCAGAATAGTTCGATAAGTCGAACCACAGCCTTGCAACCAGGTAGGTCACATCGAAATCCTCCGCCGCATAGTCAATATAGTTTGACAGTTTTACTGCCGCGTTGGCGTTGTCACCGAGCTTGAAGTACGACAGTCCAATATTCCGCAGCGCCGGCACAAGTTGCGCATCGATTGCCAATGCGTTTGAATAGTGCCGTATCGCTTCCTGGTAATCTGACATGCGGAAATAGCAGTTTCCGGCATTATTCCAGAGTTCCGCATCATTTGGAAAGGCTGCCAACAGGTGCGAATAAATCTCCGTTGCGCGGTCAAATTGACCCTGTCCAATCAGCACCTCGGCCTTCTGATTCAATGTCGCGAAGTTAGTAGGATCCACTGCGAGCAGTTGGTCAATCCTGACCAAAGCCTCCCTCGCATTTCCCGCTTCGCGTTCCAATGAGATGAGTGTCTCAAGAGCCTGAATGTGATTGGCGTCTATGGCGAGGATTTCCAGGCAGTGCTTTCGACTCGACACTGCTTGTCCCGCACGTTGCTTGATTTTAGCCAGTAGAACATGAGCCGTGATATCGCTGCGATCCGAACTCAACTGCCTTTCGGCATAAGACTCCGCACCATCATAGTCACCTTGACGGAATCGCAGGACTGCGAGGTGTGCGTAAACGTCGAGGTGATTACTCTTGTACTCCAGAACACGCTTGAAGTACAACTCCGCCTTCTCATCCATCTTCATCTCTTCATGGATCAAGCCAAGGCTGAAGTAGGCTGCAGCTTGATCATGCGAGTGGATTAGGATGAAACTCGTGATTTCGTTTCCCGGGTTATAATCATCTGCTGCTGCGATGTACTTCTCGTATGCCTTGATGGCTCGAGCAAAGTCGCGAGAAGCAGCATACACATGCCCCAGTTGGAACATCGGATCAAGATAATTGGGATCAATTTCGAGCGCTTGCTTGGCAGTCTCTTCGGCTCGCTTGTACTCGCCCAAGTGAAAATATGCCGAAACGATTTGGTCAAGCGCCATGAGATGTATGTGCCGCTGTCCCGGTGCTTCCGAGCTCGAATTGCGAACAGCGCGTCCAGCATGTTCGATTATTTCACGACAAACTTCGGGCGGTGGCATCTTATGTTCGCCGCGCAGAATTTGAGCAAGATTGAAGTTTGCAAAGTAGTTGTTCGGATTCTCTTCGAGCTGTTTGTGGAGCAGCGCCTTGCTGCGAGCGATCTTCTTCTTCATCAATTCCCAGTCGAGTCCGTAGCCGTAGTGTATGATCCCGGCATCAACGCGAAGAATCGGCTCATCGACCGGCAACCGCAGTTCGTTATGCACGATACCTTCGTAACGTACGTTCAGTTTTCGTCTCCACATGCGCACCGAAGGTAGAAACGATGTGATTTCGCCGCTGGCAACGTGCTTGTTGTGGACAGACAGGGACAAGACGTTCATATCGGGTACCCGAGTTGCCTGTTTGAGCTTTGCAATGTCCTCTTGACGCAGTTCTTCATCGGCGTCGAGAATCAGAATCCAGTCTCCGGTGGCGTATTCAAGCGATTGGTTGCGGTGAAGCGAAAAATCATTCTGCCACGGATGATGATAGACTCGGGCGCCAAATTGCTCTGCAATAGCGACGGTTCCATCAGTACTGCCGGTATCGACGACAATAATCTCATTCACGAGCCCGCGGGCGCTTGTCAGACATTGTCCCAACAGTGCCTCCTCGTTCTTCACGATCATGCAAAGCGAGATTGTCTCGTTGCCGACAAGATCGCGCGCGAGAATATCCAGTTCGCGTTTATTGCCGCACCGGACTAACCCATCACTGATGACCTTGCGCCGTCCTTCTTCATCGCCCAAACGCCCTTTAACAGTGGCAAGATTGACATAGAATTCGTCATGGTCATCGCGTGCGCTGATCGCTTCTTCAAGGACATTCACTGCAGACTCTAATTCGCCGAGATTGTAGTATGACATTGCCAAACAGGAAATCAGGTCCAACTGGGCTTTTGTTGTCATTCCGTTGTTTTCATTGCGCGCCGTTTCGGAAAGCGGCATTAGCAGTGGTTCGGCAGTCCGAATACACTCTCCGAATTCACGAAACTCGTAATGCAATAGACCTTTAAGCAGTGCATCGTCTTCGCCAAGTCCGCGAGTGTTCCCGAGATCGACAAGAAACTTATCTGCTTCCGCGAAGTTGCCAACGCGATATGCGCTCCAGGCGCCGATTTGGACAAGCTCTGGATTCGTGGCTTCCGTAGTTCGATCGTTTAACTCGTACCTTGATCTGGCGACACCGAGGGCAGCCGCGTAGTCGCCATTAGCGAAGTACGCTCGCGATTGATCCAATGAAGCGTCAAGACTCATTGCCTTCTGAGCCACAACCTCTTTGGGTCTGCGCTGTTTGCCCGAACTCTTCTTAGCCATTGCTTGCCTCTCGATTCTCGCCGGATAGTATTGATGTGATCAATGATTCGATTTTCTTAAGCTGCCGGCGATTGTCATATCGCCCGGCAATGAAATTGCGACACTCTTGCTGCATTTGAGGGCGATTACCGCTTTCGATTTCCTTGAGAAGGCGTACAGAGTCATTGGGTGTAGTAAAGACATACTGCTTCGGATACAATTGGTCGGCGCCAAGCCAATCATGAATTAGCGGCAACACTCCCGAAGCCATTCCTTCGGCTATCGAATAATGGAAAGACTCAAACAGCGAGGTTGAAATTACGAAGTCTTTGTCACGCATATATGCCGGTACATCTTCGACCCATCCGTCGAATGATACCGGGATGTTGAGTCTGGGCAGAAGGTGTGCGAAGTAGACCTGAATCCGTGCATCCTGATGTTCGCCGGCAAGATGGAATGTATATCCGGGATCGTAATCGTGAATCGCCTTGAAGCAGTACAACAGCATCGCCGGGTTCTTCTTGTAGTTGATGTAACCAATCGAGCAAATCTTCTTCCCCGGCTTCTTGTTCGGTGGAATCGTGAATTTCTCGAGATCAACGCCATTATGAATGACCGTAATCGGACAGGGCACGTTGAAATTGTAGCTCAAAAGTTCCTTTACAGCATCACTCACAAGTACAAGATGGTCGATCTTGCTCCAATCTACCTGACGCGGCATATCTGAAAACACTTCGTAGCTGTGCAGTCTGCAGATCATCTTGCACTTCTTGGGCATCTTTGAGGCCGCGATCACCAGTTGATCGCACCATTCGAACCAGGCAAGGTCGCACCACTCCAGTAGGGACTTCATTTCCGCTTCCGAGCCCTTTTCGAAGACTCGTAGATCGTGGTGCGTTTTGAGGTTCGCGATGACGGGATCAATGAATGTGCGGTATGAAGCAAACACCGCGATCTTGGCGCGTTTCACTTGTGGAACGACAGGCACACTCGGTGCTCCAGCTTCCACTTCTGCCACTGGACTCTTTGTGTTGCGTTTTTCCCATTCAAGCAATACTGCATCTGCGCCCCAGCGGTCAAGATACTGCGAACGCACTGCCTGCAAGTCGGTCAAGCCGGCGTGGCGTTGACAGAAATCGAGGAAGTTTGTGAACAGCTTCTTGCTTGCGGATTTCAGTTTTGCTCCGCGTTGAAAGGTATTCAGTGCGCCGGCGAGATTGCCGCTCTCTTCTTCAAGAATCGCAAGGTCGTTGTAGGCCGCTGGCTCCAGCGGTGCCAGCATTATCAACTTGTGGAGACACTCTGCTGCAGCTTCGAATCTGCCAAGCGCAGTTCGCACGAGTGCCAAATTGTGTAGTATGTCTGTATTGTTCGGAACAAACCTCAAAGCTCGAGAGAAGTACTCCTCAGCCCGCAGTGGTTCGCCGGCTTGAAGCCAGGTCATGGCGGTGGAGCTTAACAGATCGATTGAGCGAGGCTGCAATAAGCACGCCTTATCGAGTATCGATGCGGCGCCGCGGAGATCTTTCTTCGCTATTCTTGCTGAGGCTTCTTCAACGAGTGCGGCGGCTTTGTCGGCTGCAGTAACAACCTGCTCGGTTGATTCCTGCGGACCGGCGTCCTTGGGGTTGACCATGGCATCTCCTATTTGCTCTACAAATTCGACTCACTGTCGCTCCCTCAATCCAATCGGGAAGTTTTCTACTACGATATCTGAACCGGCGTTGCCCGCTGGGTATTGACCTGTTGTCTGCGTTCCATTTGTTTGACCACCGAGTGAGCAACTGAGTATAGGCTGTCCGTCAGAACAAGCTGCTTCACACGATTGTTGCGCTTATTCACAAGAATCGGCCCTTGCAAGTTAGCGGTCATATCTTCCAATCGCTCCGGAATGGTGACTACGACATAGATTTCCACATCATGTGGATCCTCTACTTCGATGTCCGCCACTTCCTTGGCGTGTACCGCCACGCGGTAATCGGGGAAGAACACCACGGGGCTGACTACTACAAAAGCCAGGTCTGGTGCGTCAATGCACTGAAGCCAACGAAACGGCAAGCATTCTGCGCTTTCAATCAGGACAAAATGCTCTAACCCTTCAAATCCCAGCAGCCCTTTGGGGATCTGAAGAACCTCTGTGTCGTCTACTTCAATTGTTCCGAATTGTCGGGTCTGAACTTCCATTATCCCCTCGTTATCTGATAAAATCCAAAAGCGATGGTTGAATGATCTTTGCCGCCGAGTTGAGCGCCGCTGAATAGGCGTTCTCTTGCATAGCCAAATCTGTGATTAGTTTTGTAAGGTCCGCATCTTCGACATCGGACAGCAGCTTTGTATAGTAAACTTCGTACTCCTGTAGTCGATTCAGTGTCGTTTCCATGTGGATGCCTTTGGCACCGGTAGAGGCACGTTCATTCAAAACGGTAGTCAGCGAATCGCTTAGCGTGCCGACCATTTGCTGAATCGTCTCGCCATCGTCTTCTCGGAGTGCCTTGGTGAGAAGCATCATCGAACCCAACACATCAGCTGCGCCCGAGATACCCAGAGCGGATGCCGATCTGTCATCATCACCGTTTGTCACCATGAGCGTCCGGCTTGGATCGTCATTGACGATCTGAATTCCGGTTCCAGCGCTATTAATCGACGCCGTGATTGCAAACCCGGAGTTGTTGAAACGATCAATCAAGTCCTGCACAGTGACGATCGATGTATCAGCCAAGTCGATCTCGTACGCAGAATCGCCGTGTGCGATTCGAATTGTACCGGCAGCGAAGCCATTGCCATTGTTGAACTGAGTCAGGAGGTCAGTTGGTGTCAATTGAGGCTGAAGCGCCTGTCCAACTTGACTGTAGTTGAACAATCCAACAAGTCCCAAGTCCGTGGCCGTTGTTTCACCTGGCGCAGTTTCAGCAACGCTAAACGCCGGTCGTGGATTTAGTGCTGTTCCGACAAGCACCGGGTCAACTTGTCCGAGGATTCCCAGGCTAGCAGCTGTATTCTCAAGCGGGCCAAACTCTTCGACACGGAGATCAAGAGGGATTCCGTTTGTATCGGTTATGCTGATGCCATTGCCGGAGCCATTGATGGCTGCAGTAACATTCGCCACACCGGCGGTGGTTAACTGCGTGTTGATGGCGGTGATGACATCACCTAACGTGACTGCCGCAGAAATGTCGATTGCAACACTCGTCGTACCTGCACCGTTACGGATCGTAAACTTGCCCGGACTTGTATCAATTCCAAGACCAGCATTGAGGTTAGTCAATGGCGTGGCTGATGTGACAGTCGGAGAATCGACCGCAACCAGTCTGAGGTTATTGCCTTCAAGACCGATCGATGCGGTGACGTTCGTGATCCCACCCGCAGTCAGTTGAGTATTGATTGCAGTAATTGCACTTTGTATGTCTGTTGCAGCCGAAATGTCTATTGTGACTGCTGTGTTTGTGTTCTGGTTTGTAACCGTGAACGTACCTGGAGCCAAGTCTACACCTTGGTTAAGGTGCAGGCTTGCAAGCGTGGTCGCGCCCGTTATGCCGAGCTTCACATCCGCACTCGCTCCGATGGCTTGGAACGGCTTTGTAAGCAGGTTTGATCCAATTGTGTTGATCTGCACTTTTGATCGTGTATCAACGGTGTATTCCATGATGCCGGTATCACCGCGATAAACCACTCCATTCGAGTTGGTCTCAAATGGCTGTGTTCGCGTGCGATAGCCTGAGAATAAGTAGTTGTTCTGAAGTTGCGAGTTTCCTGCACCGATTATCTGATCGAACAGCGATTGGACTTCGTTGGCGGCCGCTTCGCGAGCATTCTCGTCGTTTGTATCATTGGACATTTCGACCGCGATAGACTGAGCGTCCTTTATGGCTGAATTCATGTCGGCAATCGCACGATCCGACGATGCCAGCCATGTGCTTCCAATAGATATGTTGGCTTTGAATTGCGTGATCTCCGTGAGACGTTCGCGGTACGACAAGTCCTTCACAGTGCCGATTGGATCATCGGACACTTTGTTGATGCGCTTGTTGGTCGACATCATGTTTTGGAGCTTGAAGAAGCGCGAAATGCTGTTTTGCAGGTTGAATACAACCTGGTTCGATATCATCTCATGAGTTACGCGCATTGTCTTAGCTAATCCTCGTAATAGACGAAGCCCTCATCCATTGGATTCGGGGTCCGCGGGTCATTGTTCTTGTCCACATCCTTGAGCTTTGGATCACTTCCGCTCGAAGTGCTCTTGTCGCTGTGCGAATCCTTCCCGTCGCGCATTGTCCACCGCCTAATGTTTGCCTTCTGGTCTTATGTTGTCGTCATGGTTCTTCTTTTTCGACTCGCGATACTCAAGCTCGGATTTTTGCTCGCCGTCCGGCTTGATGTCGCCTTTGAACTTGTTCTTGAGCATTGTCACTACTGACATCAGGTCTTTCTTGCCTGCCTGAGCCGCTTTGCGGTTCTCGTTCTGGATCTTTACATAGACCTCTTCGCGATGAACGACGACCTTCAGCGGAGCATCGATACCGAGACGAACTTGCCGGCCATAGATGCCGAGCACGGTGACCTTGATATTGTCGCCGATAGTGATGGACTCGCCTAACTTCCTTGTTAGTATTAACAATCCACCCTCCGTGGTTCGTTATCTGGTGACGCCCATACCGCTTATCACGGTCTCCAGAGCTGAGTCGACGAAAGTGATCACCCGAGCTGCCGCTTCGTAGGCACGCTGGTATTTGATCATGTTCGTCACTTCCTCATCAATCGACACTCCCTGCACCTGTTGGCGGGCATTGTCCAATTGGGTCACCAGCAAATTGTAATTGTCTTTCAGGGTTTCGGCTTCCTGTGTCCGGATGCCGAGTGTTCCCACCATTGATGCATAGTATTCGTTTATAGTTGCCGTGCCCGACTGGAGCACGCGCTGATATCGTAGTTCAGAGATTGCCTGCGCATTTCGAGTGTCGCCTGGTTCACCAGTTATCGAGGCTGCAATCAGGTTTGGATCACTTTCCACATCAATATTAACTTCCATCGTTCCCGCGGTAAGACGATAGGGATCGAAGAAGTTGATGCCGGTCGACCCTTGCGCGCCGGTTCCAGCTGCGTGGACCGCGTTGACGCGCTCGATGATTGTTGTCGCAAGGAGGTCAAGGTCCTTCTGCATATCGGGAATAGTCGAATCCCGCATCTGCTCAAGTGCCTGTATTTCGCCCCCAGCAAAATCGATCTCAAAATTGGTGTTTTCCCAAACCGCCACTGTCGCGGTAGAACTTCCGCGCTGAATGGTTTTGGTTTCTATCTGAAGGAAGTCTACGCCGTCGACCAGACTCATCGAACCGATCATCACAGCCGCGGTGCCATTTGATCGCTCAATAGTGCGAACGCTGGCGTAGCTGGATAAGTTGTCAATCAGAAGGTCTCTCTTGTCCCGCAGATCGTTGGCGCTGTCGCCGCCCAATTCGGCTGTCGAGATTTGACGATTCAAGCTGGCGATTTGGACTGCAAGCTGATTGATCTCGCTCGTGCGGCCTTTAATATCGGCGTCAACGCTTTCGCGCAGATCCGCCAACTGGTTCGCTTGTTCGTGGAACGCGTTAACCAAAACCTTTGACTTTTCGAGTACTGTCACTCGAGCATTCGGGTTAGTCGCTAAGTTTTCCCAACTATTGAAGAAATCGGTAATAAGCTGATTTAGTCCCTTATCTCCCGGCTCATTAAAAAACAGCTCCACCTGGGAAAGCGCCTTATGAGAGGTCTCCCAGCGTGCAAGCTTGCCGCTGTCGGCGCGTAATTGTGTACTTAGAAACAAATCGCGGACTTGTCGCACGCCGCTAACTGAAACGCCGGTACCAATGTTGCCTTCCGTCGTGTTCAACGGATTTGACTGTGAGATTACCACGCGCTGACGAGAGAAGCCCGGTGTTGCCGCATTGGCAACGTTGTGACCAGAAGTCGTTAACGCCAGTTGCTGAGTCATCAGGGCGCGCTTGCCCATTTCGAGTCCGAGAAACAATCCGGGCATGCTACACTCTCCGATCGACAAGCGCCGTTTTTGACGCTTTGGAAGTTCGGGTACTCTCAGGCGAGTAGGTCTGTTTTTCCGGCGGCTCTGCAAGGCCCAGTTGCGACATCGTCGTATTGATGTATTCCATCGACTTGCGAATCAGAAAATCGTTGCGAGCTTTGATTGTCGAAATTTGATCGTGCAAACCAAGCAGCGTATTCTGTAGCGAGTGAATCTGATTTGACTCGGGTTCAGATACTAACTTTGTGAGTTCGCTGAGGGTGAGGTCGTGCTGGTCACGCTTGAGGTCAACCGACAGCTCGGCCACAAGTGCCTTGCGCTCTTGTTCGACCTGCGTTGTGCGAACAGCGAGAAGTTCTTGATCGCGAGTAACTGTCTGCAGCGCCTCGAGATTGTTGTTCACGAGCGCTTCCTGCTGGCGATTCAAGTATTGAAGGAAGGTCTCGAAAATGAGTACTTCCTCGCCGATTAACTTTATCAATCTTATGATTTTGGCTTCCAAAGTCTTTCCTCTTACTTCTTTATGTCGGTATCCTGCGAGGATTTATTAACCTGCTTGCCTTCAGAAAGTTGAGATAGAATGCGCTTCACATAGTTTTGTGTTTCTGCAAACGGCGGGATCCCATTGTGTTTCTCAACATTGCCCGGTCCGGCGTTGTAAGCCGCCAGTGCCGACTCGATGTCACCGAAGCGATCGAACATCTGGCGCAAGTATCTGGCACCACCCTTGATATTCTCTTCTGCGTCGTAAAGATTAGTTACACCGACTGAGCGAGCCGTGTCAGGCATTAGCTGCATCAAGCCAGCCGCTCCACGATTTGACGTCGCTCGTTCGTTTCCGGAGGATTCCTGCATGATAACGGCGCGAAGCAGATCTTCCGGTATATTTGACTCAATCGAGGCGCTGCGGATGTGGTCCACATACTTGCTAAGGCGATCGTGTGCTGGACTGTTGACTTGCGGAGCGTGGGTCACCTGCTGACTCTCGACCGGACCGATAACCTTAGTATTGGTGGGCTGAGGCACGGTCGGCACCTTTTCCTGAATTGGAGGACTAGTTGCCGGTTTCGATTGATGTGAATCGAAGTGCTCCGGCTCAACTTCCTTCGCTGAACGGGGCGGTGCGACACCGTCAATGTGCCGCTTTGACGTGATTTCGAGCCCGGTGCTAACCTGCGTTTCTTCACCCAGCCGCTTCAAGAGGTTGTTGTAGAGTACTTCTCCAATTCCAATCATCCCTGTCTTGGCAAGCTGTTTTGCGACGCTTTCGTCGGCCATAGATAACATGATATCTTTGCCGAATCCGCTTTCTTCCTTTCCCTTGTCTTCAAGAGAACTCGAGCGCATGCTTTTGAGCAATTGTGCGATGAATATTGATTCGAAAGCTTGTGTAGCTTGCTTGAGTTTCAACTGCCGCTGCAACTTGCTGTCGAGCGGCGTCTTGGCTGGAGCAATCTCCATCGGTGCCGGGAGATTGTTGATCTTCATCATAGCACGACGAGTTCGGCGCGCAATGCGCCTGCCTGCTTGATCGCCTGGAATATGGCAATGATGTCTCGCGGCGAGGCTCCAATAGCATTTAATGCGGAAGCAATTTCCGAGATATTTGTGCGCTCTTCGAAGTACACCACGCGCGCCTCATCCTCTCGGACTTCAACCTGCGTATCTTGAGTCGACACCGTTTCACCCTTACCGAATGGTTCCGGCTGGCTGATTACTGGCGTCGCTTTGATTTCAATGGTGATATTGCCGTGGGCAAGCGCAACCGGTGCTATGCTAACGTTGCCTCCAGCAACAATAGTACCGGTCTTCTCAAGTTTTCGCGAATTGGCTCGCGCTCTACTTGCAGACCATTGGGAATTCGTCCTACTAAGGTGTAATTGCTAACAATCTTGTTGTCGCCTACTTGAACGTTGAAACCGCCGATCGAAACTGAACCCTGTGCATATCCATAAAGCACGCCTGTACGATCAGAAAGCGGCGTCAAGACAAGTGTTCCGCCTTCCAACGTAGAAGCATCTCCCAACGATGACACAGTCACGTCGAGCTTGTCGCCGATCATTGCATTCGGAGAAAGTTTCGTCGTCACCAGTACGGCGGCGACGTTTTTAGTCTTAATCGAGCCAGCGTCGACGGTAACACCCATCCGCTGCAGCATATTCGAGATTGATTGCACTGTGAAAAGAGATCCCTTGCCATCACCGGTGCCATTGAGGCCGATCACCAAACCGTAACCGACGAGATCTGTCTCGCCGGTCTGGTTGATTCGGGCTATATCCTTGATTCGTACATCCGCGCGTACTTCAAGCAAGGTCAGGATATTGACCAGCACGAAGATTATCGCGGCGACGACCAACAGTCTCAATAGCTTCATAGCGTCCATGCTCCTTAGAAAACCCAATTGAGAATTCTGGTAATGAGGCCAGGTTTGGAACCATCTGCGGCTGGTCCCTTGCCGGTGTAATTAATCTTTGCGTTTGCGATGTTGTAAGAGTTGACCGTGTTGTCAGGGTTGACATCGGCGCGGCGCACGATCCCGCTCAGCACCATAGTTTCTTGTTCTGCATTGATCTCGATGTTGCGCGAGCCTTGGATAACAAGGTCACCGTTGTTCCGCTCGGCGATAACTTCGACAGTCATCCGCGCGCGAATGCTTCCACGCCGGCTGTTTGAGCCTTTGCCGTCGTAAGCTGTCTCGCTGGCGTTATTTGCTGAGAACAATGGAATGAAATTGAGCGGTCCAACGCCGCCGGTGCTATTGGTTGAACCATCGCTTGATTCTTCCGTCTTCATCGCCGACTCATTCGAAGCTTCCGTGCTTTCGTAAATGATAACCGTAAGCAGATCTCCGACCCGGTGGGCTTTTATGTCTGTGAAGAAAGATCCGTCCGTACCGACACGCTGGGCGTGTAATGACGGTGCTGATATTCCAGCAAACAACAGCATCAATGCTGCAATTTTAGCGTACGACTGTAACAAGCTGTTCATCCTGAACCTCTGCCATTATGATCTTGTTCGTTAACAGATTCTTGACTTTGATCGACTCGCCGCGTGCTCCTGCCTGACGAGCTTCACCCGATGCGGTGATTTGGACGCTGCCGGAACGGAACATGATCGTGACGTGGTCACCACGCTTGATCACTTCCTCAGGCTTGACCATGCCGTATGTCAGGGTCTTCCCTTGCGGAATCGTGCGGCTTGCTTCCATGCCCTCGATGTCGTCAATTGTTGCGACAAAGGGGTCGGTAAGTGAGTTGATCTCTCGCCGCATTGCGGTGAACATGTCAGCGGACAGCGCTTCACCGCGAGGAACATTTCGTGTCGAGACTAGAGCATCCTGATACCAACGGACCTGCGCGTTGAGGGTAGCATTAGCGACGATTGTCTGATTTGCATATACAAACACCTTGAACCAGCAATTGCCGAATGGTTGCGACTCGCCAATCATTTCGACTCGAAGGCTGTCGTAGACTTCCGGAAACACCGGAGGCACCGTGGAAAGCGTTATCAGATACTCGTAGTTGGTATCGATGAGCTGAAGTCGCAACGCATTCTCAATCTCCAGTGGAGTATTCTTTGTTGCTTGAACGTGACTCGCTGCGAGCAACATTAGTAGTGAGGCGACTGTAGTAAGTAATCTCTTAATCACGGCTATCTCTTCAGGTTGTTGACCAAGCTGCTCATGTCGTCGGCAGTTTGGATTGCTTTGGAGTTGATTTCGTATGCGCGTTGCGCGACAATCATGTTCACCATTTCACTCACGACATCGACGTTGGACATTTCCAGGTAACCCTGATTGATCTTTCCGAATCCGTCTTCCGAAGCCGTGCAGGTAATTGGAGCGCCAGATGCCGGTGTCTCTTCGTAAAGGTTGTGACCGATTGCCGAAAGTCCAGCCGGGTTGATGAACCGCGCCAATTCAATCTGCCCAACTTCTTGCGGATCGTTGGAACCGGCCTGATTGACCGAGACTCGTCCATCAAAGCCGATCGAAATTGAAATCGCGTCTTCAGGAATTGTGATATCGGGTGTTAAGTAGAAACCATCGGATGTCGCAAGGCGGCCATCGGCGGTCAATTTCAGACTGCCGTCACGAGTGTATGCTGTTGTGCCGTCCGGTTTCTGGATTTGATAGAATCCATCACCGTCGATTGCGACGTCAAGCGGATTCCCCGTCTGCGAAAGTTCTCCAACTGAAAACTGTCGGGTAGTTGCAACCGGGCGTGTGCCGTAGCCGATATCGAGTGACGTCGGTGTCACTGCACCTGTCGATGCGGTCACCCCGGGCTTCCGCAGTGACTGGTACATAATGTCTTGAAACTCGACCTTGGACTTCTTGAAGCCGGTCGTATTCACGTTCGCGAGGTTGTTCGCAATGTTGTCAACATTCATTTGCTGGGCGGACATTCCGGATGCAGCAGTTCTGAGAGATCTAATCATCTTACCTTACTCCCTTAAACTCGCGGCAGTTCGTTTACTGCCTTGGACAAAGTGTCATCCTGTATCTGGATCATCTTCTGCCCGGTTTCAAACATGCGATATGAGTCGATCATGTCGACCATTTCGCGCATGATGTTTACATTCGACTTTTCAAGATATCCCTGCCGCACGTTCATCGTGGCAGGTGCGATTGGCAGTACATTTGCCGGGGCCTTAAATAGTGTGCCCGATGTCTTAATCAGTTCACCAGCGTCTTCAAACGCGACCAATCTCAAGCGACTGACAAGAGCGTTGCCAAGTGTGACCACTCCGTCAGTTCCGATAGTGACCTTTTCATCTGTAAGAGTGATTGGTCCGCCTTCGGAGAGGACTGGAAATCCATCAGCATTGACCAGCGTGCCATCGGGACCAAGAGTGAAACTGCCGTTGCGGGTGTAAGCTTCTCCGGTCGGTGTCTCGACTACGAAGAAACCATCGCCTTGAATGGCAACATCCAGATCACGGCCGGTCGCTTCTAGAGAACCTTCAGTATGATCGACATACAGTTTGTCAATCATCCGAACTCCCCAGGAAGGACCATTCAGATTCTTGAGACTTTTGACTTCTGGCTGACTCTTGAAGACACGCAAGAACAATGAGTCCTGCTTGTATCCGGCAGTCTCGGCGTTAGCCATGTTGTTTGCGATCACCTCTTGTTTGCGAACGCGAGGGACCATCGATGCTGCTGTGTTGTAAATACCTTTAATCATAGCAATACTCAGCCACAGCTATTGCAAGAGGCCTGCCAACCCTGAGGACTATTCTGTTAAGTCGTTGTAATTGGTTCAGTTAGAACCATGAAGTTTTTGACGGAAAGGGATTGGATTAAGATGAATACAGAAATAATTTCCGCGCAGTGGCCTATAATTTTCTCAGCGTGGAATCAATTTGTGCGACTTGCTCTTATTGATGAGCTCGTTGACAGCTTTATGGAAATCCTCTTCGGTTACTGCTCCACCGTTTGTCTTAGTGTAAAGAACGCAGTCAAGTTTGTAACCGTAACATTGAAGTGATTCCGCTAAGTAGCAGACATCTGTGTATTGACATTTAATAATGGGTTTATTCTCGCGCATACTCGTCCTTGCTCTGATGTCCTGTCTTTTCCGATTATCGGAGAGACGTGCAAGAAACATTAGGCGAATTGTGAATCGAGATTGTTTGCGTTTATTGGGAAGGAGGCATGTACTGGCAGCGAATTCGAAAGTCCGAGTTTGCTCGACTCAGACTTTACGTCTATTTCAGTAACACCTACTCGGTCTTCGATAGCTCAACGAGGATTTTGTCGGAATCGACAAGTTCGCCTTCAATGCAGTTAATAGCTTTGACCTCTGCAGCGAAAGGTGCAACCAGCGGATTCTCCATCTTCATCGCTTCGACAATGATCATCTTCTGTTTAGGTGCGACTTTGTCGCCTGCCTTCACCAGAACTTTGACAACCTTGCCGGGCATCGGTGCGGTGATCTTTGATTTGTCACCGTGATCACTCTGCTCCGACCCAAACGAATCGGCGTCCTTAGCCGCCGGGAGATCAAACACATACGATTCGTTGTCGGTGAGAACGAATACCTTGTTGCGAGCCCTTATCGCCGTCACTCGCATCACCTTTGTAGCATTGCGCAGAATGAATTCGTTTTCACCGCATGGCGTCACTTCATAACGCTGATTCTTGCCGTCGCGTACAATCAGCAGTTTCTCGCCTTCACGTTCGGCGCGAATGTCAACTGCCGTTTCGTTGCGGAATAACTTCAGATCCATTACAGCTCCCAAGATCCCAATGCTTGCCAGGGAGAAATCTCCAGCTCCTGAAGCGTATCAGATGACGCCGCGGCCTTTCCCGACATTGCCAAAGCCGCTCCAGCGTACGCTGCATCAAGCTCTTTGTCGGATTCCGATTCCGCCCATTCGGGCAGGTACTTATCAATGAAGCCTGTGAAGAGATTTCCGGCTCTGTATTCCGGATGGCTAAGACAATCAATGAGGAATCGAACATTGTTCTTGATTCCAACTATACGATAGTCTTTCAGCGCCAAAATCATTCGATCAATCGATTCGTCGCGAGTGCGTCCCAACGCTATTACTTTCGACAAGATTGGATCGTAGTAGATCGGCACTTCGAACCCGGAATAAACGCCGCTATCAACACGAACATTTCCCCCTACCGGCTCCTTGAGATGCAGTATCTTTCCCGGAGAAGGCAAGAATCCGGTCGCAGGATCTTCTGCATAGATGCGACACTCGGTTGCATGGCCGCGCATCTTAACATCCGACTGGGAAAATGAAAGTTGGTCTCCCGAGGCGATGCGGATCTGCTCTTTGACGAGATCAATACCGGTTACCATCTCAGTAATCGGGTGCTCTACCTGAATTCGCGTGTTCACCTCAAGGAAATAGAAGTTGCCGTTATCATACAGAAATTCGACAGTACCCGCTGAGATGTACGAAGCCGCCTTAGCCGCTGCAACTGCCGCGTCACCCATTTTAGTGCGAAGTTCAGGAGTCAACGCCAGCGATGGAGTTTCTTCGATAATTTTCTGATGTCGTCTTTGAATTGAGCACTCGCGCTCGAAGAGGTGAATCGTGTGGCCAAAACTGTCCGCAATTACCTGTACTTCGATGTGGCGCGGATGGCTGAGGTATTTTTCGAGATACACCGTTGCATCGCCAAACGACGACTTAGCTTCCCGCTGTGCGGCTTCTACGGCCTCCTGCAATTGCGCCTCGTCGTTGACAATGCGCATTCCTTTGCCCCCGCCGCCGGCAGCTGCCTTGACAATGATTGGGTAGCCGATCTTGTTCGCCAACGATTTGAAATCGTCGATGCTGCCGGACTTGACTTCGCCGCCAGGAACTGTCGGCACGTTAGCCTTGGACATCATCGAACGCGCGCCAAGCTTGTTTCCCAAAGCTCGAATCGCCCTCGGTTGCGGGCCGATAAACGTCAGCTTGGCATCCTGAACTGCTTGAGCGAATTCGGCGTTCTCCGCCAGAAAGCCATAGCCCGGGTGGACAGAATCGCACCCCGTTTTCTTCGCGGCATCAATCAGCTTGGGAATGACGAGATAACTCTCGTTGGCCGGCGCTGGTCCAAGTAATACAGCCTCAGTTGCGAGACGGACATGCAGGGCTTCGCGATCGGCCTCGGAATAGACCGAAACCGTCGGTATCCCCATTTCGCGGGCGGCACGCATGATGCGAACCGCAATCTCTCCGCGGTTGGCGATTAAGATTTTTTTGAGCATCTATCACAATCTATTGAGCGGCCATGTTCTTCGTGGGCCGCGCACAGCTTATTCTCATTTTTGTTGTGGCAGTTCTCGCTGCCTGTTTTCCTGGCTTTAGTCGCCTTCAATCACCCAGTTGGGCTTGCGTTTATTCAGGAAGGCGTCCATACCCTCTTGCCCCTCTGGTGATTGCCGCAAGTCCGCTATGACTCGAGCAGTATACTCTTTGTAATCGTCCACTGATTGTTGCGGTACAGTCTGAAGCAGTTGCTTGCAGACCTTGATTGCCTCAGGACCAGACGATAGAAGCGACTCTACGAGACCGTTGACAGTCGCATCAAGCAAATCATCCGGCACCGAGCGATTGACCAATCCTGCGGTCAAAGCGCGCTCGGCAGTTAACCGTTCGCCGGTAAGAAAGAACTCGCGCGCTCTTCCTTCTCCCACTCTCTTAATTACGTAAGGCGAAATACACGCAGGTACAACGCCAATCTTGACTTCGCTAAAAGAAAACACCGCACTCTGCGCAGCTACAGCAATATCGGTAACTGCGACAAAGCCTGTGCCACCGCCGATTGCCGCACCATTTATGCGGCCAATTACCGGTTTCGGAAAAGAGTAGATATCGTAAAACAAATCAGCCAGTCGCCGCGCTTCATCGAGATTATCTTCGTAAGCTGCACTGCGAACATCGCTCATCCAATTCAAATCGGCTCCGGCGCAAAAAGATTTACCCTCGCCGGTTAAGATCACGACGCGAACATCCTGGTCGGTCTTCAGCCGCTTGAATGCAAATGTCATCTCATCGATAACCTGCGCATTGAAGGCGTTGTGAACTTCCGGACGACAGAAGATCACTCTTCCAATCGCACCCGCTGTTTCGACTCTGACTGTCTTGCCACCATTCATCATTACATCCTAAACACGCCGAATTGCGGCTCCGGAATCGGCGTATTGAGCGACATTGAAATCGCCAACGCCAGCAAATCACGCGTCTTCTTGGGATCGACAATTCCGTCGTCCCATAATCTTGCAGTTGAGTAATAGGCCGAAGACTCCTGTTCGTACTTTGCAAGAGTCGGCTGTTTGAACTCGGCTTCCATCTCAGGCGTAAGTTTCACGCCCTGCTTGGCGAGCTGTGACTTTTTCACCGTCCACAGCACATCGGCAGCTTGTTCGCCGCCCATAACACAGATTTTTCCATTCGGCCACATCCACAAGAAATTGGGGTCATATCCCCTTCCGCACATGGCATAGTTGCCGGCTCCGTACGACCCGCCAACTATCACCGTAAACTTCGGTACCTGCGCATTTGCGACAGCATGTACCAATTTTGCGCCATCACGGGCAATTCCGCCATGCTCATATTTCTTGCCGACAATGAAGCCGGTGATGTTCTGCAGGAAAATCAGAGGTATCTTGCGCTTGGCGCAAAGTTCAATGAAATGCGCTCCCTTGAGCGACGATTCGCTAAACAACACACCATTGTTCCCCAGAATGCCCACCGGATATCCATGGATCCGCGCGAATCCGCAGACCAATGTCAGTCCATACAACGCCTTGAATTCCTGGAATCGGCTCCCATCGACAATTCGAGCAATGACTTCTCTGACGTCAAATGGTTGCTTCAAGTCGGTGGGAACAACACCATAGAGTTCTTCCGGATCATAGTACGGCTCTTCCGTCTTGGCACGATCAAGCTCGAACTTCTTCGAGCGATCCAAAGTCTCTACGATGTTGCGGCAAATCTGAATCGCGTGGTCATCGTTTTGTGCATAGTGGTCGGCTGTACCGGAGATACGGCAATGCACATCTGCACCGCCCAGGTCCTCATCTGTGACCTCTTCACCTGTTGCAGCCTTCACCAACGGCGGCCCACCAATAAAGATCGTCCCCTGCTTGCGTACGATGATTGCTTCATCCGACATCGCCGGAACATAAGCACCGCCAGCCGTACAAGAGCCCATAACGCAAGCGATCTGAGGAATCCCCAATGCTGAGAGTGTCGCTTGATTATAAAAGATCTTTCCGAAATGATCTCGATCCGGGAAAGTCCCTGATTGCTCCGGCAGGAATATCCCGCCAGAGTCCACTAGGTAGATGCACGGAAGATGATTCTTGCGAGCTACTTCTTGCGCACGCACGTGCTTCTTGATTGTGATGGGGAAATATGTCCCGCCCTTGACAGTCGCATCATTGGCGACAACGACGACTTCACGACCATGCACGACGCCAACACCGGTGACCATTCCGGCCCCTGGTGCATCATTGTCGTACAGTTCCCAAGCAGCCAGCGGCGACAACTCCACAAACGGTGTGTTATCGTCGAACAGCTTGGCGAGTCGTTCGCGTGCGGTCAGTTTGCCGCGTGATTTATGGCGCTCGACAGCCTGCGGCGGTCCGCCCTTACGCACTGTCTCTAAGCGGTCACGGAGTTGCTCCATTAACCGCTTGTTGTCTTCTTGGTTCTGTATGTACTCGGGCGATTTTGTGTCGATCTTCGATTCTATTCGATACATCGACCGTTACATCACCGGCACAAGTTTATAGCCGTACGCCAAAACGCCTTCGTGTCCATCGGTCTGAACCCTACGGAACTCGATCTGCAATTCCATTCCAGTCTTGATCTGGTCGGCAGGCATGTCGACGATTTGCGCCGTCAACTTTGCGCCTTCCTTGGTCTCAAGGATACCCAGCGCATAAGGAGAGATGTCCTTGAACTGGCTCGCCGGCGTATGAATCACGGTGAAGCTCAACAGCTTCCCGCGCTCGGACAATACTATCGTCTCGAATTCTCTACCCTGACACTCGCGGCAAATCAACCGCGGCGGGAAATAAACATGTCCGCACTTCTTGCACTTTCCTGCTTCCATCCGATAGCGTTGCGCCATCTCACGATGATATCTTGCCGGATTCATTAAGCCACCTCCATCACATGCACGACGGAGCTGCCACCGGAGCCGCCCATATTTTGTGTCATGCCGACTTTTGCATTTTTCACCTGACGCTTACCGGCTTCACCGCGAAGCTGATACGCAATTTCGATAGCCTGCGCTACTCCCGTTGCTCCCACCGGATGACCTTTTGACTTCAATCCACCGGACGGGTTAATCGGGAACTTACCTTCGATACGAGTCTCACCGTTGGCAGTAGCTTCTGCGCCCTTGCCGCAAGCAAAGAATCCGAGTGACTCGGACACGATGATCTCGGCTATCGAGAAGCAATCATGAACTTCGGTGACATTGATGTCATGAACGTTCTTCCCTGCCATCTTTAACGCAGCCATTGACGACACCTTCACTGCATCGAGTGACGTAAAATCACGGCGATCGTGCAACGCGATCGTATCCGTCGCCATCGCCGATCCGAGAATTCGAATCGCCGGCTTGTCAGAAAGTTTCTTCGCCATCTCCAGCGGGCAGAGAATCAACGCCGCCGCTCCGTCGGTAATCGGCGAACAATCCAGAATTCGCAGCGGATCAGCCACCATCACCGAGTTGTTCACTTCGTTGACGCTGATCTTCATCTGATACTGCGCATTCGGATTGAGCAGGCCGTTGTCGTGATTCTTCACCGGCACCGCCGAAAGCTGGTCGCGGGTTGCGCCAAACTTCTCCATATATGCACGCGCCATCAAGGCATACAAACCCGGAAAGGTCGCGCCATTATATACTTCGTATTCCTGATCGGCTGCGGTCGCCAACGCGTAGGTCGCGCCGTCGCCGGAAACATCGGTCATCTTCTCGACACCGCCGACGAGCACGATATCACTCATGCCGGATGCTACATCAATGAATCCCGCACGGAGCGCGGCTCCACCTGATGCGCAGGCTGACTCAACTCTGGTCGCGCCCAAATAGCGCTGGCCAAGATAGTCGGCCATGATCGAGCCGATATGTTCCTGCCCGACAAACAAGCCGCCGGACATACAGCCAATATACATGTGGTCGATCTTATCGACCTTCGTTTCTCCAAGGGCGTTCAGTGCCGCTTCGACAAAGAGATTGCGGAAGGACTTCTCCCACAACTCTCCCCATTTCTGCAGTCCTACGCCGATTATTGCTACATCACGCATTTATGTTCTCCTCATATCTTAACTCCAGCTAACCCCCTCAGCGGGGCCCCCCCGGGGCGGGGCGCGGGGGGAAACCCCCCCCAATTCGCATTCTTCAAAATCTTCCTGCGGAACTTGGCGTAGGTGCCATAGTCGATATAGTACTTCTTGTCGTCGAGCAGCGTGAAGGTCTTGGTCGTGATATCCTGCACCTCTTTGATGCGATCAGTCACCGTCCAAATGAAGCCATCCGAGCCCGCGCCCGAACCGTACGACACCATGAAAATCTTGTCGCCCGGTTTGGCGTGGTCGAGGATTGCCGTTAAACCCAGCGGCGAAGCACCCGAATAGGTGTTGCCCAAACGCGGGGTCAGGCCGTGCTGCGGATAAAATTCATGTTCGCGACGCCAGAAGTCCGGCGTGTCGGTCATATATGAGGTCGTGAAATCGCACTCCGCGACGAGATTCTTGTCTCCCATCACAAACGCCGCCGCTCCTGCGCCAGCCGAATACTCAAGCGCATCGCCCGGGGCGCCTTGCGAAGTGTCCGCTGCGATACCCATTCCGTACTCGATTTCTCCAGCTTTGACCAAAGTCATCGCCACGAACATTCCCTCGGTACCAGCCTTGCAAGCGAATTCAAAATCCGCCACACGGCAAAACGGCACCGCGCCGATAGCCTCGGCGACAACCGTTCCGGAGGGCTTTACGGCGTACGGATGCGACTCCGAACCGATATACATACAGCCGATCTTCACTCCCGGGATGCCGGCACGCTTGAGTGCGCGCTTGGCGGCTTCAACCGAGAGAGTAATCGTATCCTGATCCGGCGGCGGAACCGACTTTTCGGTCAGTTCGAGGCCTTTCTTGTAGGACGGAGCATCCGCGCCCCAGGTCTTGGCAATTTCCTCGACCTTGATGCGATATCGCGGGATGTGGGCTCCGTAACCGACAATACCAACTTTCTTGGACATAGGTTACCTCATAGCTCTATTAAATAAGTTCTCAAATTCACAATTTCGGGCCCT
This sequence comes from bacterium, assembly GCA_016708315.1. NCBI lineage: Bacteria > bacterium. The sequence goes on along the minus strand of JADJGC010000003.1, from coordinate 324,694 downwards.
CTTGGGCGCATAATAACAACAAAATGGTACGTCAGTTAGACGTGAAGATTGTAAACTTATGTTTTATGAGGTAAATGTCAACCGGAATTGCAGGGTAAGAGCCCGACCGAGGCCTCTTAGCGTGCCATCCCGACGAAAGTCGGGATCCAGTTTCGGTCCACTTATTCGTTGCGGCAGGTCCTCCGAGTCTCGACCTCGCACTTAATCAGACTTGCAGAATCACTCTCTTTGGGACGACCCCCCCCCCCCCCATGCCCCGCCCACCCTCCCCTCCCTTTTGTTCGCTCCCCCGCCACTCGTCCGGCCCCACCCGCCCCTCCCCCAGCACAAATGGACCCAGATTCAGGCGACAAAAAAATCCAAAACAAGACCCCCCAAAAAAACAGGCCCCCCTTAAAATTTCATACTTCTTCTTCATTTTTTTTCTTCCTTTTTGGGGTGGCCTTCCGGGTCCGGGACGCCGCCCTGCCGTTCCTTGTCCCGCCGTTCGGGCCCCCCCTCTTTTTTGCCCCCATCGCCCCCCTGTTTTTCGTGTCCCCGGGCCCTCCCCCCCCCCCGTTAGGGGTTTTGTTGCCTGTTTTTGGCTGGGGGGGGGGCCTGGGGCCCCCGGGGAAGGGGGGGGGGCCGCCCGCCGCCACGCCCCGGGGGGGGGGACCCTCTCCCGGGGGCAACTTCCCCCCCCTCTTTGCCCCCACCCCCACCCTTGTTTTGTCTTGTCGGTCTTTGCCTGCCGGAAAGGGCGGGCGTGGCCGAAAAAGTGGGGGACTGCGGTGGGGGGCCGAAGGCCGGGGGTCGGCCTTTCGGCCGCGGGGGCGGCTCCCCGGCCGAGGCGGCGGGCCGGCGGGGCCCCGCCCCTGCACTTACTCGCAGAGTCACTCCGTTCGGGACGAGGGCGACCTGGCGAAACAATAAAAAAACGCCCTATCAATCTTCATCGCGCCTCAATAGGAAGCGCAACGTACCACGTCGGTAATCGAAGTCTCGTCTATCCCAGTAGTCCTTCTCTGTGAGCTGCTTGCCGTCAGACCGCAGCAAATCATAGATCGCGATCGAATCCCCGCCGACCTCAAAGACAAAGTGTAGTTTGTGACCCAACGAATCCGCAAAGACAATATTGTCAAATTCCGGCAGTCCTTCGATGTCTGCCAAACCAACCGCAAACCCTCGCCATTCAGGATAACCGGTAACCCTGCGCTCCGAAGTGAGTTTGATACTGTACGCCTTGCCCGTAATTGCGTCCTTCAATATCCAATTGCCGACAAATATCCGCGCTTCGAAAAATCTTAACTCAATATCGAGAAAGTAGTTTGTTAGGCTCGGCGTTTGGCTGGAAAACTTACGAAAAACTATGTTCGAGTCATATTTGCAGTCAAGACATGAAATGGTGGAATCATCCAGTGCATAGATTGCAAGTGCTGACGAAGTGTATGGCCCCGTGAGAAGTAAAGTATCACCGGTGAGAACTGAATCGGTATACCAAATTCCGTCGCTGAAGGCGTGAAGATCTGTTGTGTCGGCATGAAATTCCAGAACAATTTGATTAAGAATGAAATGGCGACTTCTGTAGAGAGAACCGGTGCGCCACATCTCATTGTAGAATGCACTATCGACCCACATTCCGCTGAAGAACGAGCGGTCCCTTTGCCCGGCACAAGCTGTGGCTGAAATGCCAATCTGAAGCAGCACAATTGTACAGAACCACATTCTTTTCGATGTCATATTTCCTCTCCACTCACATACCCGTTAGAAGGTCCGCCCGTTGTGGTTCGGACCTGTTTTTCAATCCGGGAAAGTCAATATCTTAGTTGGCTTCATGGACGCAACGCATTAATGCCATCTACCACAGATCTCTATCAATTACCTCAAAGCGCAATTCACCTTCGTATGGATTCTCATAGTCTCCCGATTCAAAGCCATCATATTTCCAAAAGCCGTCTCTCGACGAATCAGGATAGAAGAACAGAGTTAGTTTTTGGTCGAGAATGATCTCAATACTTTCATGCAGAGGGTTAGCAGGGTCACTTGAATCAGCGCCATAGTGCAAAAATCGAATGCGGGCACCATCGAATAGTTGGTATGATGCTCCCACCGTTTTTGCCGAAGATCGAAACTCCTCTGGAAGCTGCGCTTGCAAGGAATCGAACTGCTCCAACTTCATTGGTAAGGATTCGATTTTGCGCGCCCTTTCGTCTCTTATTAGCATGATACCAAAGAAGAATATCAGAATACAGCCCGTCCAGACGATTGCCGTCCGTGCGAGGAACGTTAATGGCATAAGTACCCTTTCTTTAGCGCTTACAATAATTGTGCTTGAAAATTATATGGAGGCTGTCAGACTTTGTAAAGTCAAATTAGAGCTACTGCTCGATGAGGAATCCGGGGCAACTAATTTTCTCTCATCCGGGACGAGGGCAGAGTGCTGAAACAACAAACTGACTACTTCCCCGACACGACCTGCCAGAGAAATTCTGCATATGACTTGGCGGGGAGATAGCCGACGCGTCGGTTCGTCTCGTTTCCCTGCTTGTCGAAGACTATGGTTGTGGGAAGCGCCCTGACATTCAAGACTTGTTTAGCCGCCTCATAACAACTAATGGTGTCGCTGGCGATAACGATGAGGCTGTCGGAATCGGAATCGAAAGTGCACGCATCAAAACAGCTGTCGACCCAACCCATGACACTGCGGTCGTGCATCGTCTCATCCATCAGCTTTTTGCACCAGCCGCACCAATCCGCACCGATGATCAAAATCGAATACGGTTTCTTGTCCAGACCGGCAGACCAGATAACATCGGTCGACGTCCAATTTATGACATCTGCCAGTGGCTCGTCGCCGTATACCCATTCCGGAGTAACGGGTTGGACCGGATCATCAGCGCAGCCACAGATGGTGAGACAAGCGAAAACCACACCAACGAAAACGGCGACGTGCATTAATCGGCAATTTCGTACCTTACAAACTTCGAGATTCGAATTCGCAAACATTTCAACACCTCCCGCCTTTGATTAGTAAGGATTAAGGCGATGAGTTAATCTACCAAACGGTCCGCAATCAGCAAAGCTGTTTTCTCATCGTGGCGCGTCTCGCAACTCTCGCGCCTTACGGTCCGACCACGCGTTGCCCAAACCCAACAAACCGCTACTGCGAGCCATCTTTTCATTTCCAGCCCCATCTGGCGTCAAAGTTGTATGAATGCATGCTTCCAGATAGACTTATTGTCCAATCGTTTTATTGCAGCCTGCTTTGGCGATTATGCTATATTCCCTTCAACCCATTCCCAAGGAGTCACCATGCCCTTCTGTCCCAAATGCCGCGCCGAATATGAAGCAGGCACAACCCGCTGCAGCGATTGCGAGGAAGCACTCGTTGCCGAACTGGCGCCGGTCGAAACTGAATTCACACCGACTGACTATGACAATTGGAAATGCGTCGCCAATTTGACCTCGACTGCATATGCAGAAATGATCCAGGAAGCCCTGCGCGAAGCCGGTATCCCCGTCGTCGTGCTTTCGCAGTCCGGATATTTTGGCACCAGCGGCATGATGGGAACCGCGCTTTTCAACTCCGCCGGAGCCGGCTACTCCGTAATGATTCCCGAAGACCACATCACCGAAGCTGACGCTATCGCCACTGAAATGTTCGGGGAGATTTGGACTTCTGCGCGTATCCCTGCAGAGTAGTCCACACAACTGCAAGCAATAAGGTCCAATCCCAATTTGGCGATCGCGGACAAGGCACGAGTTAGAACCGCAAGAACATCAGTTGTTCGATAACGATCAAATCCCCAAAACTGGCGAACAAAATAAACCAGACACAGAGTGTACGAACATCGACTTCATGGCTCTCTAACAATAGGTGAGTGGTGCCCTAAACCTTCTTCCTATTGAGGTGAGCACATGAACAGTCGAATTCTCTTCCCAATCGTCCTGACCGTAGCAATACTGGCGCTGCTTGGTATGGGTTGTAGCGACGACAAAGGCACAAACAACAACGGCGGCGGCGGTGGTGGCGGCCGTGAATTTGTCTCCGGCGATCTCGGCGTCGGCGAGTCCTACTCGCATACTTTCACCACGTCCAAAGTTGTGCGTTACTATTGCCGCTATCACGGTGGCCCCAACGGACAAGGAATGTCTGGAACCATAACAGTAACCCCAAGCGGCACCGCGGCTCAATTCCAGAGCAGTATCACTGCAAGTGCGCTGCAGAACCTGACAGTTCCGGTCGGCTCAACTATTCAGTGGACCAATAACCACATAATGGTTCACACAGTAGAATCTGACAATTAACGGTGCCCTTTTGATTTAACACTGGCGGCGAATCGCTGCAGCTCGGAGAACGTCTATCCGGGCTGATTGAGCCAATCTGTCCCGTGCTTTTTGACCTCTGACATTTCCCCTTGCCATTTGGCCTTGCAGTCGGGACAAATCAAGTTGGTGATTCTACCCGAATAGCAACTGTTCGTACACGGATGTTGTCGTTTACAATAGGGACAATTGTGATAGTGGGTCTTTTCATTCACGGACGAATTCCCTCGCTGACACGTTGAGGTTGTATGCTGCAGCTAATCTTCTGATTGATACGCAGCCATTTGACTAATCTGAAGCTATACTCCGAAGATATACCTTGCAACGAATCTCCTCCAGACCATATTGAGTCGTCATCGAGAGGAGTTATATGAGACATTTCATCGTTATCATCAATTACACAACTGACTTTGCCGACATCGAACCCCTTGTTCCCGAGCATCGCAATCACCTTCAAGCTGGAGTCGATAACGGAGTCATCTTGATGTCTGGCCCACGCATACCCCGCACTGGCGGTTTTTTTATCGCCAAGGCTGACTCTGATGTAACAATCCAGAATCTTATCGACAATGATCCGTATCGACGCGCCGGAGTTGCCGAGTATCAGATCGTCGAGTTCAAGCCGGGCAAGCACCAAGGTTTCCTGGCCGATTGGATTAAAGACTAGCTCCGCCGGACCTTTTGCGTTTTTGCTTGCTACAAACACTCTCATCCGCCATTGTTGAGTGGATGAATTCTTAGTGTATTGGGAGGAGTAATACCGTGTACAAACTTGTTTTGCTGCGTCATGGCGAATCAACCTGGAATAAAGAAAACCGTTTCACCGGATGGACCGATGTCGACCTGTCCGAGAAGGGTCTCGGCGAAGCCAAAGAGGCCGCAGTTACCCTCAAGGCCGCCGGTTACAACTTCGATATCGCTTACACCTCTGTGCTAAAGCGCGCCATTCGCACCTTGTGGCTTACACTGGATGGAATGGACCTGATGTGGATTCCCGTAATTCGCAGTTGGCGATTGAACGAACGCCACTACGGTGCGCTACAGGGTCTCAATAAAGCTGAAACGGCTGCCAAGTTTGGAGAACAACAAGTCTTGATTTGGCGTCGAAGTTACGATATCCAGCCGCCGGCTCTCGAATCAAGCGACGACCGCTTTCCCGGCCACGATCCTCGCTATCAAAATCTGACCAAAGATCAACTTCCACTTACCGAGTGCCTGAAAGATACAGTAGCTCGCGTGTTGCCGTTCTGGCATGAGACAATTGCTCCGAGCATCAAATCGGGACAGAAGGTCCTTGTCGCCGCTCACGGCAACAGCATTCGCGCGATGGTGAAGTACTTGGACAATATCCCTGAAGACGAGATTGTCGGACTCAATATCCCCACCGGGCTTCCTTTGGTCTATGAACTCGACGTTGATCTCAAGCCGATCAAGCATTACTACCTCGGCGATCCCGAAAAGGTCAAGGCGGCAATCGAGTCAGTCGCGAATCAGGGCAAGGCAAAGAAATAGCATCTCGAAAGGAATCCATAATGGCGACATCCAAATTTAGCCTGAGCGAATCGCTACGATTGCAAGATGGTGACTGTCTGATACTCCCCTTCCTTGATGACAAGAAAGGCCTCTTCATGAAGACCGCTCTTCCCAAGGAAGTGCAAGCTGCTGCTCGAACCAGCCCCAGCTCTGGTGGTTCACTTACGACACTTCGCGGCGCCGTCGGCAAGTTCGATGTTATGGTTCGAACCGTGCGGCTGGATGCAAAGTACTCGAACACAATACTCGAAATGAAAAAGGCGATTTCTACGGCCATTGCCTCGGCACCGAAAGAACATTGCAAGCGAGTAGTTGTAGCTTTAAGCGACCGACATCTCGATTGGATGTTTGCGGCTCACGAAGGCACTTTGCTTGGAAGCTATTCGTTCGACAAGTACCTAACTAACAAAGCCAAACCAATTCCGGTTGTGGTCGCTGGCATTAAATCAACTTCTGCGATTAGTCGACAGCTCAAAGAACGTGAAACTATCTATAGTCAGGTGAACGCGGCTCGCGACTTGCTCAGTGAACCGCCAAACGTGATGAATCCACCGGTTCTTGCCCGCGAGTTCCAGAAGCTTGCCCGCCAATCGGGTCTCAAGGTTACTGTATGGGATGAAAAGCGACTCCTCAAGGAACGCTGCGGTGGCACCTACGGCGTTGGCGTAGGCGCAAAAGCAAAGCCGCGCATGGTAATTGCCGAGTACAACCCCCGCGGTGCGAAGAAGCATCTCTGCCTTGTCGGCAAAGGCGTGACCTATGACACTGGCGGCTATGGCCTTAAACCTGCCGCGTCTCAGATTGGCATGAAGTATGACATGGGTGGCGCTGCCATGATGTTTGGCGCTGCGTGTGCCATATCGCGCCTGAAGCTCCCAATCCGGGTCACAGTCATTACACCGCTTGCAGAAAACGACATTTCCGGTGAGTCGATGCACACTACTGCAATCCTGACGACTCGCTCCGGCAAGACGATCGAAGTCGAGCACACGGATGCCGAGGGTCGTTTGCTATTGGCTGACGGATTGGCACTAGCCGGTGAACGTAAACCCGATTGGATTATCGACTCCGCAACACTGACCGGTGCTTGTGTCGTAGCCCTAGGGGAAGAAATTGCCGGAGTTTTTTCAAACGATCCGAAGCTAGCTCAAGAGATCATTTCCGTGGGCAATACTGAAGGCGAATTGTACTGGGAACTTCCCCTTCACATGCCGCATGCTTCCAAAATCAAAACGACCATTGCCGATGTCAAGAATCGCGGCGACGCTTGGGGAGGCGCAATCACAGCGGCAGTCTTCCTGAAGGAATGGGTCAGCGATACAGCCAAGTGGGCGCATATCGACATTGCCGGTCCCGGCGGCAAAGAGCAACCGCTTGACCACTTGGGCAAAGGCGCCAAGGGATTTGGCATCAAGACAATTGTGCAATTGGCGAAGAAACTCGCCTAGCAATCTTCGATAGCTCCAAGGGCAAAGAAAAAGAGACGAAGTAGCAATACCTCGTCTCTTTTCGTTGATGACTAAATTCGGATTTGATTAAGTCGTCGGCTTGCCAAGAACGACAGGCACAGTGTACCGCTTCGAATCGGCGGCTCTTCCCGTAGTGAATGTAAACGACTTCTCGAAGTTGCTCTCCTTGCAACCCGGCGCAATCTTCACCTTGATCACGCCTGACTTGCCCGGTGCTATATCGCCTGATGGCAACGTCACATTGATGAACTCAAATGGATAACTGACCAACGCCAACGTTAGTGGTTCCTTCGAGACATTCTTGACACTCATTTCAACTTCTTTTGCCCGCATAGCCTCCGTGAAATCGACATTCCAGGGACTCAGCTGTGCCGGTTGAGCCGAATCGGGACTTGTGTTAATGGTGGCCTTGAATCGCAACGAGAATGTACCCCGTGCATCATCGTTGCAGGTTACTGTCGCTGTCTTCTGCATTGTTCCTCTGTAAGTCTCAACGGAAGTGAAAATCAACTCAACTGCTGTGGAATCTCCCGGAGCCACGACTTCCTTCTTGATTGGAGCTTTCGTACATCCACAGCCAGGCTTGACATTCAGTATCTTGAGCGAGTCGGTTCCGGAAGCACGCATAACATAGGTGTGAGCGACCTTACATACTTGAGGAATGTAGCCAAAATCAAAACTCGTCTCATCAATCTCCAGTCGTGCCTGAGCTAACAGCGAGGAGCTGCCTATTACACTAACTGCTAAGAGAGTAAGTATCCACAAATGCCTAATCATGTTCTCCTCCGTAGTATTTGGAATCCGCTCTGTCGCGGTATCAATTCCTGTATATCATTTCATATATCAACAATAAATACACTCATTTGTGCCGGTGGTTCCCGCGACTGTTGCATGAGCGCCAACCGCCTCGAACATTAGTTAATCGGAAGTAACTAAAGGAAATTGATCAAATGCGCAAAAGTACCTCCGAGAGATCAAAAAATGATTGACGCAATAGGTCTACGATATCAAATTGCTCATACATTCAGAATCTATGACCAACTAGTAACATTTACAGGAGGAAACCAATGAAAACGCTCCGAATCATGTTGGCGCTGGCCGCGCTCTGTCTCACAATTGTGGCGACCGCCATTGCACAGGAGAATACCGAAGCCGCCATGCCCGAAATGGGTGCGCCTAAGGAAATTAAGGAGCTGTCTTGGCTCGTCGGCACTTGGGATGTGGTTATGAAAACCAAATGGGATCCCAATGCAACCGATTGGGCGGAGGAGAAAGGTACGGCAACCTATTCTTATGCCGTAGATAGCTCAGCAATCATGATGCACTACCAAGGTACGACGATGGGAATGTCTTTCAAGGGATTGATGGTACAGACCTTTGATCGTGAAACCAAAATGTGGCAATCAAGCTGGGTCGACAACTTTAGCGCCAGACTTGTTCTTTACACCGGAACTAGAGCCAAGGGCAAAACCGTCCTGACCGGAGAAGACCTGATGCAGGGTCAGAAAATGACAACACGAATGACGACATTCAATGAATCGCCGACGAAATTCGAATGGTCGATGGAAGGTTCAATCGATGGCGGCAAGACGTTCATGACCTCAGCAACCGCAGTCTACACCAAACGCAAGTAAATCGCGAGCTTCCAGGTGGGGTGAGGTCGGTCCTTGCCCCGCTTCATCATGAGATCCCGATACCTGTTCTAACGGAAGTTGGCAAACTCGAGATGAAACGGTAAATCCTTACCCTTAAGAATTTGCATCACTTCCTGTAAATCGTCCTTCTTGGCGCCAGTTACCCGTACCTGGTTTTCCTGAATTGTCGCCTGGACTTTCAGCTTCAGTTCCTTGATGATCTTGACTATCTCTTTGCATTTCTCGGTTTCAATTCCGGACTGAAGTTTGATTTCCTGCCGCAGACTGCCGCCAAAAGCATCTTCAACCTTACCGTAGACCAATGCCTTATGCGGAACATTTCGCTTTGCAAGTCGTGCATGTAAGATGTCTGTCACATTTTGAAGTTGAATATTGCTTTCTGCAATCAACACCATTACCTGGTCTTTCTGGTTGAACGTGATTTCCGCTTTAGTGCCGCGAAAATCAAATCTTTGCGAGATTTCCTTCATTGCCTGATTGATTGCGTTGGCAACCTCATGCAATTCAACCTTGGAGACGATATCAAACGAAAAATTCTGTGCCATAACTTTAGAATCCACTCCCTTCTCGATTCACACTTCCTACTCCAAACTTACGGACACCGAAATCCAAAGTCAAGAAGAGTAGTTTGTGCCATTTTGAATTGTGACAACTTGTATTTTAACATATACTCCCAGAGCGGGAAGATTGAATGAATATCGTACCATTTGCTGATCACCATATTCTCTCGTGGCAGGATGCGATTGATCGCACACCGGAATCGCCCGGTCCTACAAGCGGACCGGAGTACGGTTCCAGCATGGATGTGTCATGGAAGAACACATTCATCTTCGAAGCTGGCGACATGTTCCTCCCTTTCTCGCTGAGAAATTCGAATCAATTCAAGGTAATCCCCACCGCAAACTACGCCGGAGCACAAATCAACAGCCTACTTGGCGTTCCTCAGCTCGATAGCAGCGTTTTCGACCGTCTGGCGATGTTGCCACGTGATTGTGTCGTTACGTTGCAGCTTCCCCGCAACAATTTCGACGCGCACTCCGTTGAGTTTGGCAAGCTTGGATATGAGGTCCAGAGCAATTTCGACTATCATATGATTCCCTTGCGCGATTCGTACGACGAGTGGTTCAACCGCAAAGTGATCGAAAGGCGCTTCATTCGCAAAGCTGAGCGCGAGAATGTAGAAGTCCGCTTTGGCGCGGAAGAACTGCTCCCGACGTTTTATGAGGTGTATCAGCACTCTGTTCAGCGCTGGCAAAAACACGATCCGCGAGCGAACTATCACCGACTGGACCGAATGCAGCGACTCTTCACATATCCAAACAGCCGTGTTGAAATCGCTCTTGGGTTCTACCAGGACAAACCAATCGCCGGCGTAGTTTTCGCCCAGTACCAGAAGACATCAGCCTACCTGTTTGGCGGTTTCGATTATGAGTATCAACATCTGCGCGCCATGTTCCTTGTCCACGCCACGATTATCAGGCGTCTAACGGAGTCTCACATCAGATTGTACAGCCACGGCCTAAGTCTGGGAAGAAAGTCGCTCGAGCATTTCAAAGAATCACTTGGGGCAGAGCGAAACCCCGCCGTAGTCATTGTCAGACACCGTTTCCCAAAGATCAAGCGTCTCATCACAGTTTTCCGCAAACCGGCCTTCGCAATGAAAGAAGTCACCGATAATGGCAGCAACGATCTTTAAACGAACCACATTGGCACTCAAGTGAACCTCTCAGCAAATCGCCGCTAATATAATCTACCCGATCACCGTATAGAACTCAGTTATCTGATCAGGAGGAACATGCGAAAAAGTCTTCACGGCATACATCATATCACAGCAATTTCGAGTGACCCTCAAGCCAATTTTGATTTCTATACCAGGCTCCTCGGGTTGCGAATGGTCAAACAGACGATCAACTACGATGACCCGAGCGTGTATCATCTTTACTTTGGTGATCGCGTCGGCTCTCCGGGTTCAATCCTGACGTTTTTCCCCTTCCCTAATGCGCAGGCCGGCAAGGTTGGAAATGGCCAGGTCGGTGCAATTGGCTACTCGATATCCGCTGATTCGATTGAGTTTTGGGTAGAGCGATTCTCGCGACTTGGAATCAGCTTCGACGGACCGTTCAAGCGATTTGATCACGAAGTGATTTCATTCAAAGATAGCGATGGTTTGCCCCTCGAGCTTATCGCCGACTCGAATCGTTCTGGAGTTTACTGGACCGAATCCTCGTTACCTTCTGCTCACGCAATCAAACGATTCAGTTCAACGACCTTGCTGCTCAACAACGCTGACCCAACAAGCAGTCTGATCACTGACGTTCTTGGATTCGAAATGGTTGCGACTGAAGGTAACCGCACTCGCTTTGCTGCCGGTACGGGCGAGGACCGTCAACTGGTAGACATCGTCGCAAATCCAGAAGCGAGACGTGGAGTTCCCGGTCCTGGTACCGTCCATCATATCGCTTGGCGCTGTCTTGATGCCGATCAGGCGGACTGGCGAAAGGCAGTTGAGGCAAACGGGTATAACGTCACGCCGATTATCGATCGCAACTACTTCCACTCAATCTACTTCCGCGAGAAAGGCGGTATACTCTTTGAAGTCGCTACCGACGAGCCGGGATTCGCTGTAGATCAGACCGAATCAGAGCTTGGATCAAGGCTGTCATTGCCGCCGTGGCTCGAATCACGTCGGGAAGACATCATTCGTCAACTCCCGCCGTTAACGACAATCGGCCAACAAGTATCATGAATCAACCAATGAAAAATCAGCTCTCTTACATCCATGAGTTCCTGCCGGCACGCGATGACAATAATGACGTTACACTGCTGCTGCTTCACGGAACAGGTGGAACACAGTTTGATTTGATTCCAGTAGGCGAACGTCTTATGCCGACCGCTTCACTTCTTAGTCCATTGGGCAATGTTTCTGAAAATGGGATGGCACGCTATTTTCGCCGACTCTCGCCCGGAGTCTTCGATCTGGATGATTTGCGTTATCGTACCCGGGAATTGGCTCAGTTTGTAGAGTCTGCGGTGAAATCCTATGAGTTGAACAAGAATCGCGTGGTTGCGGCCGGATACTCAAATGGCGCCAATATGGCCGCCAGTCTATTGCTGCTGTCACCCGAGACATTGCATGCGGCCGTGCTCTTTCGCCCTATGGTGCCGTTTGTTCCCACAGTGATACCCAACCTCGAAGGAGTTAACATCCTGATCTGCGGGGGGCGCCACGATGAAGTCGTGGCTCCCGAGGAAGCCATACGCTTGTCCGAACTTCTCCACGAAGCGGGCGGTATCGTGAGCATACACTGGACCGATGCCGGCCATGGCTTAACCTCTCAGGAAATTGCTTACGCGCGCGATTGGCTTGGCGAAAAGTTGAGTATCAAGAGTTAGTCAATTTGCCCTTCCTGTGCAGACTTACGTCTTCAAATTCCACGACGCAAGCTCATCACGAAATGTATAGTCAGTCATGTCCATTTTGAGCGGCGTGATCGAAACATAGCCAGCCTTTGTCGCCGAATAGTCTGATTGATCAAATTCCTGCCAGTCAGGCTCCCCAGCTATCCAGTAGTACTTCTTCCCCCTCGGATCAATATTTTCGACAACTATATCACGGTAAACTCGCTTGCCCAGTCGCGTAATCTGAACGCCACGATAGCCGTTTTTCGGCGGATTCGGCATGTTAACGTTGAGCAAAGTGAATCCGGGCAATCCGTTCTCTAATACTCTCTTCGCCAGTTTTCGTGTAAACCGTGCAATCGCAGCATAGTCAATCTCATCTGTAGCTACCGACGAAACAGCAATTGAGGGAATTCCCAGAATCGCTCCCTCAAATGCCGCAGAAACCGTGCCCGAGTAAGTTACATCATCTCCCATGTTAGGTCCGCGATTTATTCCGCTTATCAGAATATCCGGTTTTCTCTTATTCTCGAGTATGCCATACATCGCAACCATCACAGCATCGGTAGGAGTACCGTCAACCGAATAGAAGTTGCTTCCAACCTTATTGATTCTGAGCGGTCTTTGAAGCGTCAATGAATGACCCGATCCTGATTGATCTACGAGCGGTGCGACAACCAACACATCGCAGACCTTTGCCATCTCGCGCGCGAGCTTCAGCAAGCCTTCGGCTTCGTAGCCATCATCATTAGTCAATAGCGCTAACATTAGTTTACCATAATAGTGATTTGACCAGCATTTTCAAGAACCTTAACGTGTCCCGCGCCGGCCTTATAGAGCTGCTGCTGTCGTTGTAGATAGTTCTGATTGGAATATCGCGAAATCGAAACCCGGCCCGTGATGCCTTGATTATCAACTCCGGCTCGAGATCATAATGGCTGGAAACAAACTCCAGCGAACGCAAGACTCGGGTTGGAATCAGCCGAAAACCACACTGGCTGTCTTTGATGCGTCGTCCCGCAAACACTGAAGCCACAAATGTCGAAAGAGTGTTCGAGATCCTCCTCGCAAACGGCATTTCTGGTCCGGTTTGCCGCAGCCCGATCAAGATCGTGTCGTCATCCATGAATTCCTCAAGAAACAACTGCACTTCCGCCGGATCATGCTGCAAATCTGCATCCATTGTTACGACTGCATCAAAATTGTTCTTAACCGCGTAATCGAACGCCGTCCGCAAAGCCATCCCCTTGCCCCGATTGCGTTCGTGTGTGATAAGACTTGCCCCGTGAAGACGCACGACTTCACTCGTGCCGTCAGTGGAGCCATCATCGACGACCAAGATACGTATATGAGGATAGGATTTCTCCAGATTATCTATCAGCGTCGACATTGTGTTGACGGCATTGTAAGCTGGAATGATGACAAGAATTCGATGCTGCATACGCGAATTATATATTATTCCAGCTTGACATTGTAGCACTATTGCGAAGATATCAGGCTATTACGTACAATACTACATTGCAGCCGAAGTGGCCGAGACTTGAGCGACTGGAGAATGAAGGTCCAATGAAACAGGCTATACTTTTCGACTTCTGGCAGACCCTCTTTCACGATATGAAGGAACGCGAGACATTTGAGGCGCGAAAGCAATTGGTGAAGACCTTCCTGACGGAACGAGAGTATTATGACCCGGCGAATTCAGTTGACGAGGCTTTTGAAGCCTCTCGCCCGTGGTTTCTTGACATCTATCATCGGGAACAACGAACTCCAATTGTAAGTGAACGCCTGACTTGGGTATTCGACCAATTGGGAGTACCAATTGATACCAAGTCATTCGCCCACCTGTCGCAAGAATTCGAGGAAATGGGATTGATGCTGGACCCGAAATTGACCGAGAACCTGCCACCAGTTCTCGAACAACTAAGTCGCGACTACTTGTTGGGAATCGTCTCCGATACAGGATACACGCCCGGACGAGTCTTGCGAAAGCACATGCAGGCACACGGTGTCTTGGACTATTTTTCCGCATTCTCTTTTTCCGACGAAACCGGTCGCGCCAAGCCTCACGCTCTCCAGTTCGAAAACGTCATGAATAAACTGGGTGTCGATCCCTCCAATGCAATCCATTGCGGCGACCTACCGACCCACGATGTCCGTGGCGCCAAGGCTCTTGGTATAACCTCTGTGCTCTATACCGGATGCCACGCGGAAACAACAAACGGCTACGAACCGGATTTTATCGTGTCGGATTGGCGTGAACTTCCAGCAGTCGTCAGAAAAGTTTTTGCTTGAATCACCTACCCTATCAGGTAAGTTTGGCGCAGAGTGTACGTTTCTGAAGTTTCAATTGGATTCAGCGGTATAACCTCTAATCGAGATTTGCATCTTAACCAGGCGTAGAACAAGTGTCTGAACAATATCGATTCCCTCAGGATAGTTTCGAGTGGCAATCCTTCGTCAAAAAACCATGGCGACTACGTTGGAAACTGCGATCAATTCCGGCACATTTTGGTCCGGAATTCCAAGAGTACTATACGCTCTTGGGCAAGTCGCTCTATTGGACGACCGAAGAGATTGACAACTACCAGTGGCGCAAGGTTTCAGACCTCATCGCCCATGCGAGCAAGACTGTTCCCTTCTATCAGAGGTGGTTCAGCGATCAGAAGATCTCGGCGAGTGATATTCGCAACTGGGAGGATTTCAAAAGACTCCCAATTGTCTCAAGAACCAATATTGACCAGAATTTGGCTGACTTCACTTCAACTGAGCTTAAACTCCATCGGGGCTCGCCCGCCTCAACTTCCGGTTCAAGCGGCCGAGTCCTGAAGTTCTACCGCAGTTGGTATACTGAGAGTTTCCGTCGGGCGGTTCTTTGGCGTCATTTCAATCAGATCGGATATCATTTCAAGCAACCGAGAGTTTCTCTTAACGTTGCCTTTGTCGATTCCGAAGCCGACCTGCTATACAAGTATGAGCCAATTGACAATTTGGTAATGATCAATGGCAGATTCCTTGGCGCCGCTACCGCGAAAGCCATACATGATCTCATAAAGCGGTTCAACCCGGTGATGTTCTATGCTCATCCTGTGGCATTAGCAACATTGGGCAAATCGATGGAAGAGGTCAATCTCCCTCCACTTAACTTGCCGGTTACATACGTCTATTCCGAAGTCTTAAGCAAGGCGACGCGAGCGATCATCTCTCGCCAAATTGGGCCGAACGTCTACGACCACTTTGGTAATCGCGAAAACTCCATCAGTGCTTCTCAGTTCCCTTGCAAGCACTACCACATTAATTCTGAATTTGTCTATATGGAGTTGACACCATCTCCCAGCGTATTTGAAGGACAGGCTCTCAACCGCGTAATCGGAACCAACCTGATTAACTATGCAATGCCGGTGCTCCGATACGATTGTGCAGATCTTGCCACCGAAATCAAGCCTTGCGGCAACTGTCAGATCAACCATCCGACAATTCAGTTCGTTGGGGGCCGCGACAAGAACTTCCTCGTTTCCAAACAAGGTCTGCTTCACTGTCAATTTGACGATATCCTGCACAAGCACGGGATCGAAATGCCGGACGACATCCAGGTCGAGCAAATCGACATTGACACCCTGGTTCTGCGAATGGTAGTCGGCAGTGACTTCGTGCTTGAACGCGACGAGCCAATATTAGTGGGCCACCTAAAGGACGCGACTAAAGGATTATTTGATATTCGCGTCGAATACGTCGATCATATTCCTCAGACGCAAGGATTCAAGAAGTCCAAAGTCGTTTCTCGCCTTGGCGCCGAATATCTCGAATCGCAGTTGAAATGAAGATTCTCGATTCCGTTAAAAAATCCCTGCGTTGGCGGTACAGACTAACTCCTATACCCGTCAGCTACGGCCATGAATTTCGCGAGAAATTCCGTTTCGTAAAACTATCACTTACGTTCAGTCAGGAACAACTTGATGAGTATGTGTGGAGTCGCCTCACGGCACTCATACACTTCGCCTACCACAACACTGAATATTATCGAGTTCTTCTTGATGACTTAGGCTGCCGCCCCGAAGACATTAAGACTCCGGCTGATTACTTGACGTTACCAACGACCAATCGTCTGATTGTTCGCGAGAACTTGGAAAGGATGAAACCGCGCAATTTCTCTGAGACAAACCCGATAAAAACAGTCACATCCGGCACGACCGGATTCCCGCTCAAGCTCTATCGCAGTCAATCACATGAAGCGCTTCGCAAGGCTATTGTCTGGAGACACTACAATGCCTGTGGTTACTTCTTCAAGGACGCTCGCGCCACCCTTGGAAGACCGCTCGACTTCCCACAAAAGCACCAGTACACGCATGAAGACCTGCTGGAAAACAACCTCTGGCTGAACTCATTCCACTTGAATCCTCACGATTTCATGCACATCTATGGCGCTCTCGCCGATCGGCGACCCAAGATGTTGGTGGGCCACCCATCGGCGCTATTTACATTCTGCTTGCAGTCAGAGCGTGCAGGCGTTAAGCCGATTCCGATTCCGATTATTTACAGTTACTCTGAGAAGTTGTATCCGCACCATGTTGAGAAATTCAAAGAATACTTCGGTGCCCAGGTCTTCGACTACTATGGTAACCGCGAAAACACTTTGGCAGTAACTCAACTGAACTGCGGCAACTACCACATCAATCCGGAGTTTGGTTACGTCGAATTTGTGACCGGCTCACGCCATAGCGAAATCGGCGAGACGGGCTCGATCATTTCTACTTCACTCGAAAACTACTCTATCCCGCTTCTCCGATATGACACTGGCGACCTTGGCAAGCCACTCGGGACTTGCTCAGTTTGTAGTATCCCTCACCCTACAATGGAGATTCTTGGGGGCCGGGGCAAAGATGTGCTTGTCACTCGCGACGGTTTTGTGAACTGTCACCTCGATACCTATCTCTCTCGAAATGGCTTCTTTGGGGCAGACTACATTCAGGTTGTCCAGCGCCAAATCGACAGAATAATAGTCCGGATTTTCCCGAATAAGAGCTATGACCAAGTCCGAGATGAAAATCACCTCAAGCGACTGGCGAAAGACTGCCTAAGCGGATATTTCGAAATCGATGTCGAAATACTGGACAAGCCCCCTTTTACTGAAGCCGGGAAGATGCCGTACGTCATTAGCGAGCTTGCCAAGCACCAACCAGATCAGCCCTCATCATAAGGTTGATCTGCCAGGCGGCCTCGCATTGCACGACAACGACTTGCGACTGACGCTTGATTTGACCCTTCAAACCCAACAAGTCGCCCAATCTTTGAACAGCTTCAAAATTCCGCTTTACTATTAAGGGGAACAGCTTATATTCACGCGGGGTAAATACTTGTCTGGGGCTTAAACCGTTTACTTCACGGAGTGATATGCTGACAAATGCCGGTCGCTTGGTCATGACAGGAATACTGCTGTTTATCTCTGTCCTCGTGCTTCCGTTGAATGCCGAACCTATGGCTCCTTTTGAGATCTCGATTGAGAACCAACCGATTGCCAAAATCGGCGACAATATTGAATTGTCAATAAACTATCTCTCTGGTTCCGAGACCTTTGGTAGATTCAAGCTTTTCGTTGCTTATGACCCATCGCAGTTGCGCTTGGTGAACGTTCAACCTGGAGTAATTCCGACTTTCTGCAATTGGGATACCTTCAGCTATGGAGAATCGCTCTGTGGCGGCTGTATTTTGCAGACTGTTGAGATAAACGGAATTGCCGATGACCCGAATGTGCCCGGTGCACCCACCTGTAGCTCCCCCACTGGTGATTTGGCAAGAATGAACTTTCATGTTCTGCCCGATACACTTCTTGCGGGAACACGTGCTGATGTACAATTTTACTGGATTGACTGCACAAGCAATACCTTGGAATCGACCGCTCAGGACACCGTTTGGCATGGCCGATTCGCATACGACTACCAGGCAAACGAAATCACCGGCACCGACCCGAATTTGGGCGGGACAATCGCCGGTTGCATCGTACCCGGTGCGGTTGTGCCGATTCGCGCAATCAACACTCAGAATGGAGGCGTTGAGATCAGCGGTACGTATGGAGTCTACGGTGATATCAATGGAGACAACCGCTTCAACATCGCGGACATACTCTACATGATTAACTATATCTTCGGCGGCGGCAGCAGTCCAAAGGACTACCTTCACGGAGATTATGACGGCGACAACCAGGCTACTATTGCTGACGCTGTCTTCCTGGTAAATTATCTTTTCTTGGAATTACAAGGGCACGAGTAAGACGCTACGTTCACTTCCTTGCACTTGGAGGCCGCGTTCAAAAGACGCGGCTTTTTTTGTGTTGTTTGGAGAACTCAGTCGTTGACCGGCTCGCGTTCAACTTCTTTGAGAGAGAGATGCTCTTGCTTAAGATGGTACAGGCCGGCAATCGTAATGGTGAAGTATTGCGTTGCCCACATGACGATACTACAGGCAGCCGCAGTATCCTTGTCGACCCCGTAAAGACTCAAGCTCAACACTGTTAAGTATTGGTATGGTCCGATAAATCCCGGCGCATTTGGCAGCATAATTCCCACTGACACGACCGCCAACACCACGAACGAAGCGTCCAGTGGCAAGAAACTCATGTCAAATGCCAGGAATATGAAGTAATTCGAGAGGGCCATCACGACCCACAATAGCGCCGATTGTGCCGAAATCAGAAGCACCGATTTTGGATCAGAAAGTACTTCCAGACCGGACGCAAACTTAACCAACAAGTCGCTGCCGACTTCTTTGATTCGTTGCGGGAAAATGTGGAGAATCCGATTTAGTACCCCGAGTGTAGCTTGAGTGCGAAACTTCAGTAGTGTCAAGATCATCACCGCGAACATCGTGACGCCGAGAAACAACCATCCGGCAGTCTCCAGATGTCCCAGATCTTCTGCCACAGAAGCCGGGAATTCCTTAAATAGAATTATCAGTGTGAACAATGCAAGAAGAGTCAACAGGTCGAACACGCGTTCGATCAACGTCGTCGCCATTGCCGCAGAGCGAGAAACATCTTCAATCTTGCCAAGCGACAATGGCCGCGCCAATTCTCCCAAGCGCGCCGGCAAGATGTTCGAAGCCATAAATCCGATCATCGTCGCGGCATATAGCCCGCGAAACGAGCACTTCTTCAGGGGGTTAACCATTATCCCCCACCGCCATGCTCTTAGCGCCATTGAGGCAAATATCATGGCGACATTCGGAATCAGCCACCAGTAGTTGGCCTGTCGTATTGCTGAGATTACGCGGTCCCATTCAATCTTTTCGACAAACAAGTATAAGAAGAATGCCGCAATTAGAATTCCGAACGTAATCAGCAGCTTTTTACCCACGGTCTCTCCATTCAGAAACGGTGCGTTCCATCGCGGCAAAAGACCGCTGTGCGCAGTCGTCCCACGTGAATCTCTTTGCCCATGTCACTGCCGACTGACTCATTCGTTCGTAAAGTGCTTTGTCGCTGAGGAGCCTGCTAATCTGTGCTGCAAGTCCCTCGATGTTTCCATACTCATACAACAATCCTGACACTTCCGGGCTGACAGAATCTCTTAGCCCCGGTGAATCGGCAGCAACAACCGGTGTTCCGCAGGCATTTGCCTCGATGTTCGTTATGCCCCAACCCTCCTTGGGAGAAGGATAAATAGAAACGTGTGATCTGCGCAAGTATTCAAGTTTCTGTTCTTCCGAAACAAATCCCGCAAACTCAACGGCGTCATTCAATCCCAATTCCTGAGTCAGTGACTTCAATTCACGAAGATAGTCACCGCCTCCGACTATCAATAAACGAGCATTCGCTATTCTTTGTCTGACGAACGGCAGAGCGGAGATCAGGTGGTGAACGGACTTATACTTTTTCAGCCTTCCGAGGTAGAGTATTGTCGGCTGATCGTATCTTTGCGACAACGGATCGACCTTATAGGCGGAATGATCGACGCCGCACTCAGCTACATCGATTTTCTCCCGACGAATGCCCCTTGTTACAAGATCGTCGCGGGTCGAGTCGCTAATTGCCAGGAAATGAGACTTCGCGTACACGCGTGGAATCGGTTTCTCTGCAAAATAGACATAGCTTGCAATCACCGCGTTCGCTTCTTGATAGATGTTCTTTCCGAAGAGATGCGGGATTACTGCCAAGTGAGGCAGATCATACCACAGTGGCAAGTAGAATGGTATCTTATTGATATCTTCGACGATGAGATCAAATTGTGATTCATCCAGAAGGTTCTTGACTAAGAACGGGGCGACAAAATTGAAATTCTGGCGTGAACCACGCCGACGAATTGACATCCCATCGCGCTGCTCCTGCTCCAAACCATTGGGATAGTTCGAGCAGGCAAATGTAACATGGTGCCCCCAAGCAACAACTCTCTTGAGTATCTCTTCAAGATGAATTTCTGCTCCACCAGCGAGTGGATTCGTAGTATCCTGCCAATTGACAGCCAGAATTCGCAAACTAAGTCCGCAGCCTACTTCGAAGTGTCCGGGACATCCAACTGCCGCAGTTTAACACCCGATTCGGCCTGCTTCAGTTCCTGAACATCCTTCATGGCGCTTATCGCTTCAGTGTCGGATGGATTATTGGCAATCCAGCGATCAAGCAGCTTTTCCATGCTGTCGGTCATTGACTCCTTGAAGTAGATGCTTAACAGCTGCTTGTATGCGCCATCAAAATGCGGGTCTTCAGTAAGTCGGTCATTGAGCATGTCAATCGCCTTGTCGCGCAGACCTCGACGATACAAATCGCTCGCAAGCGTCTGCCACATTGTCTTCGGATCCAGTTCCGGTGGCGCGGTCTTCAGCAATTCCGCCACGCGGTCCAGCGAATCCATATCAGCATACAGCTGCATCAAGTACGCTTGGCTGCGCCATTCACCCGGCACTGTCTTGATGGCAAGATTTACCATGTCAATTGCCTTCTGCGTATCGCCGCGCTTGCGTAGTTCCTCGGCGGTATAAAGGAAACCAGCAGAGTAATTATTCGTAAGCCGGAATGCATTCTCGTCCTTGTAGACTGTTGAATCGGCAACGCCTCTGTATTTAAAGACATTGGAGTAAAGATCGATAGTTGCATCAAGGTCGATCATGTTCGTTCCAGTCTCGCGTTTCAATCGGAACATCATGCCTTTCATCTCCAAATGATCTTCAATTGGCTGCATCCGATAAATGCGATTGTCCTGCGAAACAGTCACTGCAAAATGCACCGGAGTCTGAAACTTCGCCGTTTCAATGATGTTATCGATCATCTGATCTTGAACGCGGCGAATACGTCCATCAGGATAACGCTCATGCCTCATGGCAGAGATTTGTGCGTCAGAAAGACTGATGGGAACTCCCATCTCGTTCTTTAACTGCTTAATATACCAGTCAGTATTGAGCAGCGACAGATTCGCAATCTTGACATCTTTGCGAATACCGTAAACTTCCTGCAGCGCCCACACCGGAAATGTATCATTGTCGCCGTTGGTGAATACTACTGCGTTAGAGTCTGCCGACATTAACAAGTTGTAGGCATAGTCGTACGAGATGTAATTATTCGATCGATTGTTCTCGTGATATGTCGCAAACACAGCATTGATTGGAAGAATCAGGAACGCGAGCAAAGCCAGAGTTAGTTTTTCCATCCCGCGCTTACTGAAGAAATTGTATGCCAGGTCCCACAACGCAACAATTCCCATACCGATAGCCATGGCAAACAGGATGAAACCCGGCTGCCAGAAATAGTCTCGATCTCGGACTTCCAACCCGGCGTCATCGCCGGGCAAGACATTGGGAAGTGTCCCGTCCGCGAAATTCATGTAAATCACGAGCCCCACTGTCGCCGCCAGAACCATCAGGAAGAAGGGCAAACCCTTCTGCCATTTTCGCATAATCGGTTCCAACAGCCCCAGAAGCCCAATTGGGAACAAGAAGAGCAAGAAACCTTTGCCGGAGACTCCATACTGATCGTGGAAAAATCCCCAGAATCCCATGCGCGGATGTGTGCCAAACTGATTTGCCCAACTTCCGCGACGAGTAAACATGCGCTCCGTCATCGACATCTGCCCATACTGTTTGCGCTCAAGGAAATCCTCAAAGGTCTGCCAAGTGTAGGGAGCATTCTCATTAATCGCCGGCTTCTCGGCAGCCCTAATCGGAATATAGAACTGGCTGCTGAAAGCAATGCCTGCCGCAATCATGATCATAAAGGGCATGGTCGATAGCCGCTTGTCCCGCGAAACGAAGTATATCAACGCAACAACTGCAGCCCAGGCTCCGCCTATATACATGAATTCAACCAATGACTTGACCGGCCAGAGCAGTATTAATGCGGTCACCAAGAACAGCCAATTCTTTCGTAACGATTCATCCAGAAGCAAAATCATTAGCATTATGAACGGCATGATCAGATAGACCGTCAGGTGAATCGCGGTCGAAAGTACCGCTAGGAAGAATATCAGAACAAGATAACGCGTAGCTTCAACAGTACCGCGCTTATCAGACCAAATGAGTGTCAACCAGATCAACAATGTGATCATTAGCATCGACGGCCCATAGACCTCTGCCTCGACCGCTGAGTTCCAGTTAGTTGTTGAGAATGACATTAACAACGCGCCGACAACGGCTCCGGTATACATTCCGATCTGACGAATACCTTCGACCTTTTCGCCGAACCACTCGCGGACAATCTTTACAATCGCGAAGTAGCCGAACATTGACGCCAGCGCCGTACTCAGAACCGAGAGAATGTTGATTCGAAATCCAATGTCGTCGGAAAATGGAATCATTGAGAAGATGCGGCCTATCAGAATAAACAGCGGTGTTCCGGGCGGATGGGGTACTCCCAGTATGTATGAACACGCTACAAATTCACCGCAGTCCCAAAATGAGAACGTGCGCTGTACTGTCATCATGTAAACGATGAAGGACAGGAAGAAAACCAGTAGCCCCAAACCGAGGTTCAGCCGATCAACTTTTTTGATATCAAAATTCCCAACGGAAATGGACAATGTAACCTCCTCAACGTCACAGCCTTATTTACTAAGCTGATATACCCGTGACGCGCTGAAATGGACGAAATAATTTGGCGCCGAATATACACAGAAACCGGCTCATCGCCAAAGGAAAAATCCGCCCCTAACTTTGCAACTGTTGCCGGGAAACTGCCGATTCTCGATTCTATCGCTTCTGGCCTAGCCGCCTGGTCTCACTTCTTTGGCAGCGGCTCCTTCTCGAGGTGCTTATTAACTGCATCGAGAAGCCCATTCACAAACCGCGACGATTCTTGTGAAGAGTACTTCTTTGCCAACTCCACTCCCTCATTGATAGCGACGCGAGCGGGAATGTCGGGAAAGCATGTCAATTCGCATATCGCAATGCGAAGTATGTTCTTGTCGACCATGGCAATTCGTTCCAGACGCCAATTCTGAGAAAATTTCTCAATATGGCCATCCAACTCAGTTAGCATACCCGCAACTTTACGAAATAGCCGACCAGCATACTCGGTCGAGTCTTCCCCCAGATCCGAATTTGCCAAGAGCGACTCACAGACCGAGTCAACATCCTGTCCAGTCGATTCATGGGCATAAAGGCACTTAAGCGCCAACTCACGAGCTTTCTTGCGTTGTCCCATGGCTTACGAAATCGACCGATAAAGGTTGACCATCTCAATTGCAGTCATTGCAGCATCCCAGCCCTTATTGCCGGCTTTTGTCCCTGCTCTTTCAATGCCCTGCTCGATATTGTCGCAAGTGATAACTCCGTAAATCACCGGCACACCGGACTGCAGCGAGATTGAAGCAATACCTTTGGTGACTTCCGCAGCAATGTACTCGAAATGCGGCGTATCACCGCGAATGACCGCACCAACGCAGATTACGGCATCATACTTTTTCTGTTCAACGATCTTGGACGCAATGTAAGGCAGCTCAAATGATCCCGGCACCCAGAATTCATCAATACTCTCAATGGTTGAACCATGACGAATCAGGCAGTCTTTGGCTCCTTCCAGTAGTCGCTCTGTAAGTAGTGAGTTAAATCGCGCAATGCAGATTGCAAACTTCTTGTCGCGAACTACCAGCTCGCCCTTATACACTTTACCCATTTTGTACCTCGTGAAATACGCCCAATAGATGGCCTAATTTATCCCGCTTTGTCTCCAAATAGCGGGCATTGTGTTTTGTCGGCGGGATTATCGATGCAACGCGCTCCGTTACTTTCAGGCCATAGCCTTCGAGTCCGATGATCTTGCGCGGATTATTTGTAATCAACCGAATTGTCGTGAGTCCAAGATCCGATAGAATCTGGGCGCCAATGCCGTAGTCCCGTAAATCATCCTTGAATCCC